>JBCDDR010000164.1:0-6015 GCA_039180205.1 Pseudomonadota bacterium
AAGCGCCCCTGGCCAAAAGGATGCACCGGCAATTACGCGGTTTGTTCAGGCCGCCCGCAGCGCCCAGGCAGCTCAGGAAAAAGCAACGCCCGAACAGGTTTACTGAGGGTAAGGAGATACAATATGGCCGAAGGCCAGGCCGCCACGGCATCGTCGGTGGAGTCGATAGCAATCGATAGCGCGATCCACGGTCCCGATGATGAGGGGCATTTTGGCCCGTTTGGCGGGAGGTATGTTGCTGAAACGCTCATGCCGCTGATCCTCGAGCTCGAAAATGCCTACAAATCCGCCAGGAAAGATCCATCTTTTCAAGCCGAACTCGATCTTTTGTTGCGTGATTTTGTCGGACGTCCAAGTCCGTTGTATGCCGCTGAGCGGCTCACCGAGCATCTTGGCGGCGCGCGGATTTTTTTCAAACGCGACGAGCTTAATCATACGGGCGCACACAAGATCAACAATTGTATCGGGCAGGTGCTGCTGGCGAGGCGCATGGGCAAAGCCCGCATCATTGCCGAGACGGGAGCCGGTCAGCACGGCGTGGCGACGGCGACAGTCGCCGCGCGGTTCGGATTGCCTTGTATCATCTATATGGGCGCACGCGATATCGAGCGGCAGGCGCCGAATGTCTTTCGTATGAAGCTGATGGGGGCGGAGGTGCGTCCCGTCACGTCGGGCTCGGCGACGCTCAAAGACGCCATGAACGAAGCGCTGCGCGACTGGGTCACAAATGTTGACGATACCTTCTACATTATCGGCACCGCTGCCGGCCCGCACCCCTATCCAGCGCTTGTGCGCGATTTTCAGTCAATTATCGGAACAGAAGCACGCGCCCAAATGCTTGATCGCACAGGTCGGCTCCCGGATAGCCTGGTCGCTTGCATTGGCGGTGGATCAAATGCAATCGGGTTATTCTCTGCCTTTTTGGAAGATGAGGATGTCGATATTTTTGGGGTCGAGGCGGCTGGAAAGGGCCTCGATACCGACCAGCATGCGGCCTCGTTAACCGGGGGCGTTCCGGGGGTGCTGCATGGAAACAAAACCTATCTCCTGCAGGATGCCGATGGTCAGATTACCGAGGCCCATTCGATTTCAGCGGGGCTTGATTATCCCGGGATCGGCCCCCAGCACGCCGCCCTGAGAGATAGCGGTCGGGTGAAATATGAAAGTGCGACCGATGACGAAGCGCTTGCGGCGTTTCAGTTGTTGAGCCGGATTGAAGGCATCATTCCTGCCCTTGAGCCCGCCCACGCGCTCGGGTTTGTTATGCGCAAAGCACCGACGTTACCGCGTGATCACCATATGCTGGTCAATCTGTGTGGGCGTGGCGACAAAGACATTTTCACCGTTGCTGAAGCGTTGGGAGTGACCTTATGAGTGATCCCGGCCATGAAAGCTTTGCGGATGAAAACCGGATATCGCGCCGATTCTCTGCGCTAAAGGCCGAGGGGCGCGCAGGCCTGATCACGTTTATCACCGCTGGTGACCCTGACCCGGCACGCAGCCAGGCAATCCTGAACGCCCTTCCCGCGTCGGGGGCCGACCTGATTGAGCTTGGCATGCCGTTTACCGATCCGATGGCTGACGGCCCAGCGATTGAAGCGGCGGGCCTTCGCGCACTTGCTGCCGGGACAACGCTTAAATCGATATTGGCGATGGTGCGGGCCTTTCGTGCGGAAGATCAGGAAACCCCGCTCATCCTGATGGGCTATTTCAATCCGATCATGGCATATGGCCGGGCAGCCTTTCTGGCGGATGCTAAGAAAGCCGGGGTCGATGGTCTGATCATCGTCGACCTGCCGCCCGAGGAAGACCAGGAGCTCTGCCTGCCTGCCGTAGATGCGGGGGTTGATTTTATCCGGTTGGCCACGCCGACGACCGATGCAGCCCGGTTGCCACGGGTTCTGAAAAATGCGCGCGGGTTCCTTTATTATGTGTCGGTGACAGGGATCACCGGTGGCCAAAGTGCGAAAACCCAGGCGGTTGCCGCCGCAGTCGATGAGTTGCGCAGCGCAACTTCCTTGCCCATCGCGGTTGGATTTGGCATCACCACACCAGCGGATGCGGAAGCGATCGCGCGATCGGCGGATGCTGTGGTCGTGGGTTCGGCAATTGTCCGTCGGATCGAGGCAGGTCTTTCGTCCGATATGGCGGCGCTAGTCAAAGACGTGACAGGTTTCGTTGCCGCCCTTGCCGGAGGGGTTCGAAGAGCGCGGCCCGCAGTTCGCAATATGGCGGCCTTACGCCGAGATATCCCGCAGGAAAATGCATGAACTGGTTTACCAATCTTCGTCCAAAACTCGGCATTTGGAGCAAGAAAGAAGCGCCGGACAATCTCTGGCATAGCTGCAGCAACTGCGGGCAGATGATCTTCTATAAAGAGTTCGCCGCCGCCCTCAATGTGTGTGGCGAGTGTGGCTTCCACGACCGGATACGGGCGGTTGCCCGGTATGACAGCCTTTTTGGGGAAGGGTCCTATGAGATCATCCCGATGCCACAGATTGTGGACGATCCGCTTAAGTTTCGCGATCAAAAACGCTATGGGGATCGGCTGCGCGATGCACGCGCGAAAACCGGCGTTGAAGACGCCTTTTCTGCGGTAACGGGCGATTTGGGCGGGCTTAAAGTCGTTGTCGGCGTCCAGGATTTTGCTTTTATGGCGGGCTCGATGGGGATCGCCGTGGGTGACGGCTTCATCACAGCGGCGACCTATGCGCTTGAACACAAACGTCCGTTCATTGTGTTTACCGCAGCCGGGGGCGCGCGGATGCAGGAAGGGATCCTTTCGCTCATGCAGATGCCGCGAACGACCGTCGCCATCAACCGTCTGCGCGATGCGGGGATCCCCTATATTGTTGTTTTGACCGACCCGACGACGGGGGGCGTAACCGCGTCTTATGCCATGCTCGGCGATGTTCATTTGGCGGAACCCGGCGCGTTGATCGGGTTTGCCGGGCCACGGGTAATCCAGAATACGATCCGCGAAAAACTCCCCGAGGGTTTTCAGCGTGCAGAATATCTGCGCGATCATGGCATGGTCGATCAGGTTGTGCCACGCCGCGAACTGAAAGATCGATTGATCCTGATTTTAAGCCTCATTACCAATACGCGCGACGGGGTACCGAAAGAGCGGATCAAACGCCTTGAGCCGCCTCGTCCCGATGAAGCGGAGGAAGAGCCAGGTCTTGAGGAGCGCGATGCTTTGGTCGAGGGCGATGGCGACCCCAACCGCGAAGAGGCCGAAACAAGCGAAGAGGCTTCCTGATCGGATGCGGGCACGCGAATCGTTATGACAGCAATGTCGCTCGCCACCGAACGGGCATTAAGCCGCCTGAGTGCGCGCCACCCTCTCAAAATTGATCTTTCGCTCGGCCGGATCCGTGATCTTCTCAAAAAACTTGGGGACCCGCACAAACACATGCCACCCACCTTTCACGTGGCGGGCACCAATGGGAAAGGCTCCACCGTCGCGTTTTTGCGCGCAATCCTCGAGGCAGCGGGTCTTAGACCTCACGTTTACACATCACCGCATCTCGTGCGTTTCCATGAGCGTATCCGGGTGGCGGGAACGCTGATTTCGGATGAGCAGTTGTGCGGTTGCCTTGACGACGTAGAGCGCGCTTTAGGTGATGATCCCATCACGTTTTTCGAGGCGACGACGACGGCGGCATTCCTCGCCTTTCGCGAAACGCCCGCGGATGCGCTCATCCTCGAGGTTGGATTGGGCGGTGAGTTTGATACGACGAACGTGATCCCTGTGGCGGCCGCAAGCGGAATTGCGCAAATCGCGCTCGATCATGCTGAGTTTTTGGGGACTGATCTTGCGGGGATTGCCAGCACAAAAGCACGCATCGCGAAACCGGGCGCGCCCATGTTCGCTCAATGGCAGCCGAACCCATCAGTCAGAGCTGCGATCTCGGCGGAAGCAAAGAGCGCCGGTACCCGCGTGCGGTGGGAGGGTCGTGATTTCGGCTTGGCGGCTCGTGCGGATCAAAGCTGGTATTATCGTGACAAAACGGGAGGGATCGAGCTCCCGCCGCTCGGCCTCTTCGGTGCGCATCAGGAACATAACGCGGCGCTCGCGATTGCGATGATACGCGGCCAAAAAGCGTTGTCAGTTGAGGGTGAGCGCCAGAAGCAGGCGATTCAACAGGGGGTCGCGGAGGCACGCTGGCCTGCGCGTTTGCAACGTCTTCCCGCACAAAAACTTGCGCCGGGTCTTCATCAGGAAAGCGAAATCTGGCTCGATGGAGGGCATAACGCGGGCGCTGCCGAGGTCATCGCTAGCTTTTTGCGGTCAAAACCGGCCCCGCTCACGCTCGTTGTGGCCATCCAGGCGAACAAGGATGTGACGGCGTTTCTGGCACCGTTCGCGGATTTGAAACCGCATATTGTGGCGGTCCCGTTGCCCGGTGGAAAAGGCGCAACCCCTGCGGAGATCGCATCAGCGGGGGTGATGCTCGGGCTGACCACAGTTCAGGCAGCCGACGCCGTTACCGCGCTGGATACCCAAATTTTCAATAAAACGAGTGACCCCCAGACGATTGTGATCTGCGGGTCACTTTACCTTGCAGGTTTTATTCTTGAGCATTTTGGTTTCGCGGCTGAGTAGCTTTGCCCGGTCGTTCTAACGTGCGGGATATCAGCCTAGGCGAGTGACTCTTCGATCCACTCTTTGATTTTGAGCTTGGGCAACGCCCCCACTTTCATCGCCGAAACCTCACCATTCTTGAACAACAGCATGGTGGGAATGCCACGCACGCCATATTTGTTCGGCGTTTGCGGATTGTCGTCGATGTTGAGTTTGGCGATCGTGACCTGCTCTTTCATCTCGCTTGCCAATTCCTCAAGCGAAGGGCCGATCTGCTTGCAAGGGCCACACCACTCGGCCCAAAAATCAACCAGCACCGGCTTGTCGGCTTGCAACACCTTTTCTTCAAATTCCGAATCTTGAATGTTCGTTGCGGACACGTCTTGTTCCTTTCTGAAGGCTTCGCGGATCGGTGCGGTTCGTTCCGTCCCGATGAAAGCATCGTTTCATATGCCAGCGCATGTAAGCAAGCCTCATTGATGCGTCAAGGCGTGGCCGCTTTGATCAGTGTGTTTAGGTGGTGGGAAAGCCCTTCGGCGGGAAGCCACATCAACGCGGGTCGGGCGGTCCATAAAAGCCCAGTACGGATTGTCCTGTCGGGATAAAGCGACCGAGCAAGTGCTTCGTACGCCGCCATTTGTTCGCAATAGGCGCGCGGTACGGTCTGCAAAGATTTGGGGGGCGCGCGATTGGTTTTATAGTCCACGATCACGACCTCGTGAGGGCGAACGATCAATCTGTCCACCTGTCCGCGAACCGCGAGATGGCCCACATGGCCGACCATTGGCACCTCGCTTTTCCCATCTTCGGCAAAGAGGAATGCGATTTCCGGGTCGGCGATCAGCGTTTGAACCTCATCGGCAAGCAATGCGCGTTCGTTTTCCGAGGCTTCGTTGAGGTGTAGGGCAAGGAAACGCTTGATAAATTCCGGCCGTGTTTCGGTCGCCATGTGGGGCAACCGTTCGAGCAGCTTATGCAAAACGGTGCCTCGCCGCTTTGGCGTTTCGGTCTCCCGCGCGAGAGGTGAGCGGACGGCGGGCTCGGGCCATCCGATTTGTGACGGCGTTATGGGATAAAGCGGAGGCGCATCTGCCGGAGCGGGAGACTTGATCCAAAGGGGGAGTTCGATCTTCTGGCGATCGGTGGGTGCCGTCTCATCGGCGGCCTGCTGTTTCGTTCCCAATGAGAAGCTGAGCGTCTCTCCATCAATCATGGGATGCTTTGCCGACGAAACTTTGTCGGGATGTTTGGTTTTGAGCCGGATCAGCGCGGCCTCGATGACAAGGCTGCCGGTGGCGGGATAGCCGTACAGCGTGTGCATAGATAAGGGCTCCGATGCAGCGCGTCCCCGGCGTCGATAGCGTCCAATCCGCTCCACCGACAAGCGCGGATCCGATGGCGGCGGTCTCCGCTCAGCAGGGGTGATC
>JBCDDR010000165.1:0-5988 GCA_039180205.1 Pseudomonadota bacterium
ATGGGTCCGAGATATAGCAATACATATATTTAGACCAAGAGCTGTTTTTTGCAGTACTGGTGGAACTCCAGGATAACCATCGTATGAGTGTGCTCGGGACCCCGCGACGAAATCTCCTGAAACGTAGGTTCGCCGCGACCCATTTCATGCGGTACCGCGCGCACACTTTGCCGGCCGGTGCGTGGTGGCCTGCTATATATGGCCATCGCCTCGCGCTGTTCTTCGATAATCGCGTCATTTTCACCGGGGACCACAATTTCGGTAATGGCGCGTCGCGTCAATCGCGGGTGAATGATCGCGGTGGGACCGCGCCCCAGCGGGTCGGTCTCTGCGCCGCCGCGCATCTCTTCAGGAACGCTCGCCCCGTACATGACGGGTGTGCCATCCTCGAGATACACAAAAAATCGACCGTTCCCCCAAAGCCGACCCGAATAATGGCCATAATTATCGGTCGTGATTGTCTGGTGTTCACCGATCTCCGGAACGAGCTTTAGGGCCGTATCGGGAACAAAATACCCCAGCACATCGACCGTATGCAGCTCGATCCAGACAGGTCGAGGCAGCGCCTCAACCGGAACATGGATCCAGGAATAAATCCGTGGATCATAAACGACCTGCATACCATCGGGTGGTTGTCCGGAATTTGGGCCGCCATCGAGAATGGGTTCATGCTCGGCGGTGAAAAACATAATCTCCACCCGGCGATCGTTTGGGTTCCTATAATTGTCCTGACGTGATCCTGAAATCGGGAAAAACTCACCGCCGCCAAAGGCGCCAACATCACCGACAAAACTCAGGTTGCTGCGAAATTCAGCGAGCCCTGCGTCATCGACTTCGAGCATAAACCCAAGCTCATCCTGAATGAGTTCAAAGATGATCGTCCAGGCGTCGTTATCAAAGGTCTCATTGACCTCGACTTCTTCGTTTGCGGATTGAGTGACATCGAAATTATAGTTCTGTTTGAGCCATTTGGTGGCATTCCGGGTCATCGGTCCATCGATGTTGTCGCAGGCCCCCGGGTCGCAATTCCAGGCCCGCGTGCGCGCCGCCCATTTCAACGCGTGTTGGCGATCTCGTACTTTGTGCTTTTCCTCGATCAGGCCGACCCAGCCATCACCGTCGCCTTCAACCAGCGATTTGACGACATTTGCACGTTTGAGCGACAGCTCGAAATTATAGACCGACGGCCCGCTTGAGTCCGCATGGCCAACGATGAGCAGTTTTTGGTCTGTGTTATCTCGCGCATGGATGAGGGTTTGCGCAACGACAGCGATACTGGTGACGTAAAGATCATCGTTTCCGTCAATATTATAATCGGGAAACATAAAGATGCTGTCATGCCCGAAATGGAGATGCTCCATCTCGAGCACATAACCTTCGTGCCGCAAAACCTTGAATTCAGCCTTGCGTTCGCTTTGTTCCTGAAACGTGACGGGGTCGTCCCTGCGAAGGTCGATTTCCGTTCCGCCTGCCATTTTCTTTTATCCGGTTTATTGCGTTTTATGGTTCCTGACCAAGATACTCAAACACAACGCGGCTACGCATAATGGTACACGAAATCCTTGTCTGGCGCTGAAATTTTCACCTCAGTCAGTTCCTCGCCATTCATCATGCGCGTCAGGAATGCCTTTGAAACTTCGGGAAGGATCGTGTTGGTAATAATTGCATCAATCATCCGCCCGCCACTCTCCAACTGGGTACAGCGGCTTGCGATCAATTTGACAACATCATCGTCATAAGTGAACGGGATGTCGTAATTCTCGCTCACCCGTTTTTCGACCCGGCCCAGTTGCAACCGAATGATCTGTTCGAGAACATCCGGCGCGAGAGGATAGTAGGGGATGGTGACAATCCGGCCGAGTAATGCAGCCGGGAATGTTTTCAGCAAAGGTTCGCGCAAGGCCTCGGCCAACCCCTCAGCGGCAGGGATCAATTCGGGATCAGAACACATGTTCTGGATAAGATCGCTCCCGACATTCGAGGTCAGCAGAATGAGCGTATTTTTGAAGTCGATCAGCCGGCCCTCGCCATCCTCCATGATTCCCTTGTCGAAGACTTGAAAGAAGATTTCGTGGACATCGGGGTGGGCTTTTTCCACCTCGTCGAGCAAAACGACCGAGTAGGGGCGGCGACGCACGGCTTCGGTCAGAATGCCGCCTTCGCCATAACCCACATATCCGGGAGGGGCCCCCTTCAGCGTCGAAACCGTATGGCCCTCCTGAAACTCGCTCATGTTGATGGTGATCATATTCTGCTCGCCGCCATAAAGCGTTTCAGCAAGCGCAAGAGCGGTTTCGGTTTTGCCGACGCCCGAGGGGCCGCATAGCATAAATACCCCGATTGGCTTTGACGGATTATCGAGTTTGGCGCGCGATGTCTGGACCCGGCGGCTTACCATTTCCAGACCATGGTCCTGACCGATCACGCGACTTTTCAGTCGTTCGGAAAGCGACAAGACCTGCGCCATCTCGTCTTTGACCATGCGCCCGACGGGAATGCCGGTCCACGCCCCGACAACGAGAGCAATCGCCTGTTCGTCCACGCTTGGCATGATGAGGGGCTGATCCCCCTGGATTTCCTCAAGCTCGCCTTGCAGCTTGCGTAAGCGTTCCAGCTTTTCGGCCCGCTCATCGTCGGTTTCCGTCTGCTCGGTTGGCGTCCCCTCCATCTCACTGTCCTGTTCTGATGGGGGCTCATCAACCGGTTTGCCGCCTGCGCGCAAAGCCTCGCGTAACGACAAAATTTCATCGACGAGCGTTTTCTGCGCCTGCCAACGCGCTTCCATCGCCTCGAACGTAGCGGTGGCTTCGGCCATTTCTTCGGCAACCCGCGCCTCGCGTGCCTCCGTATCGACCCCAACAGCCGCTTCACGCGCAATGATCTCTTTTTCGCGCTCAAGCGCTTCGAGGCGTCGCTTGGCATCCTCAACTTCGGCCGGCACCGCATGTTGCGAGATCGCCACCCGCGCACATGCCGTGTCGAGCAAACTGACTGATTTATCGGGGAGTTGACGCGCTGGGATATAGCGCATTGAAAGCTGCACCGCGGCCTCGATGGCTTCGTCCAGCAGTTGCACGCGGTGATGCTTTTCAAGAGCCCCCGCAAGCGAGCGCATCATCTGGATCGCGCGATGTTCGTCGGGCTCTTCAACCTTTACAACCTGGAATCGCCGGGTAAGCGCCGGGTCTTTTTCAATATGTTTTTTATATTCAGCCCATGTCGTCGCCGCGATTGTCCGCAGCGTTCCGCGCGCGAGTGCGGGTTTCATAAGGTTCGCGGCATCACCCGTTCCCGCAGCACCGCCAGCGCCGATCAGCGTATGCGCCTCATCGACGAAAAGAATGATCGGCTCGGTTGAGGTCTGCACCTCTTCGATAACTTGCTGAAGGCGCTTCTCAAATTCACCCTTCATGCTAGCCCCGGCTTGTAAGAGACCGATATCAAGTGATAAAAGCCGGACGCCCTTCAGCGAAGGCGGCACATCATCGTTGGCAAGTCTCAGCGCAAACCCTTCCACCACAGCGGTTTTCCCAACACCGGCTTCACCCGTCAGGATCGGGTTGTTCTGACGGCGGCGCATCAGGATATCGACGAGTTGGCGGATTTCCTCATCGCGTCCAACGATATTGTCAATCTCGCCGGTTCGTGCCTGTTCGGTGAGGTCAACGCAGAACTGCTGAAGCGCTTCCTGCTTGCCCATTGATGCGGGCGCGATCCCTCCGGCAGACGCATCGCCGCCTACACTCTCGGCAAGCTGGCTGCCATCGCTTGCAGACTGGCCCGCCTCGGCACTTCCGCCAAGAATTTCGTCAAAGTTCTCAGCCAGCTCATCAGGTGAAATCTTGCGGAAAGTGTCGGAGATCGAGTGGAGGGCGTTTTTGAGCCCGGGTGACCGCAAAACCCCGAGGAGAATATCACCCGACCGAATGGCTGACCGGCCGAATAAAAGGCTTGCGTAACTCCAGCCCTTTTCCGTCGCGTCTTCGACATGCGCTGAAAGATCGGAAACCGAGCCTGCGCCGCCCGGCAACCGGTCGAGAGCGGCGACGATATCCTTGGCGAGCCGATCAGCGGGGACTTCGAAGTGCCTCAGGGCGACCATCAAATCGCTATCGGGAATTTGCAGGATCTGATGGAACCAGTGGACCAGCTCCACATAGGGGTTGCCCCGCATCTTACAAAAGACGGTCGCACTTTCCATGGCGCGATAACATATGGGGTTTAGCTTGCCAAACAGGGCGACGCGGCTGATCTCGGCCATAAGTGGCTCCTTATTGTTAAGTCTCTGCGTGGACCGAAAGCGCTTGCGATGCAGGCGTGATCGGTGGCGTTTTGCTCGTGCCTCGGTGGGCCATCACGGTAGATTTCGAAAGTCGGATGTCGTTTGCATCCTTTGTGCGATGCGGTTCGTTCAGCCAGCTTGACCAGCCGAGCTGCGCCGAACCGTCTAGTTTCAACGGCGGTACATCATTGCGCTTGATGCCGAGGTTGATCTCCCAGTCCATCTGCCATCCGGCGTAGCTGACGACGAGCGCGCCGAGTGAAGACAATACCTTTGCACCGGGCAAAAACTGCGCGAGCCGGTCGACATCGAGAGCGGTGATCCGGATCAGTATTTTTTGTTGAACATCCCAGACGCGTCCGCCGAGGATAAGCGATGTGCCGAGGCCAGTGGTTTCAGGGTTCGTGCCGATTGCATTCCGTTCGCTCGGATCGACCTCTAGCCAAGTGCCCACGTAGCATTCAATCTCCGTATCAACCTTGAAGCGCTCGCTGATCAAATTCTGTAATCCCTCCGCATGCCGCGACTGATTGGAAAAGTGACCTGCGAAGTATAACGCTTCTTGAGAGGATTGATCGTCATCGGCCGTTTCCCGTTCCCCGCGAACGCCCGCCAACGCGCCCGCATATTCGGCAAACCCGTCGGAGGACTTCCCACCGGGGGCCGAAAATGTCGGGCGACTATTTGCCCAGGCCCGGAAATAAAAGGAAATGAACCGATGGTGTAGAATATCGACAAAGGCAGCGAGTGTGGGGTCTTCGGCATTTTCGGCCCGGTTGTGTACATATTCAGTGAACTGCAGGGGCAACGGTCCATGCGGCCCGAACAGACCGAGAAAAGACTGAGCGAGCCGCACCTGGCCTGTCGTTTCCGACACACCGTAGGATTTAATCGTCGCGGGGGGAAAGGCGAGATCGGGATCTTGTCCCAAGCGGACAGGATCTTGTTTTGGTCGCCTTGATTTGCCAAAGCCAGGCACATCCGGACGCGTCGCTTCTAAAAGGCGCATGGCCTGATAAAAGCTGAAGCGGTGCGGATTGCGATGCAGCTCTGCTATGAGTTCATCGCGTCGTTCTAAAGCGCGTGACGGCTCCCGATCCGAACTGGCCATCGATGAATGTCCCCCTGATTCACCGTCTCGATACATGTTTGCGTAAAGCTGTTGATCGATACATACCGAGCTAAAAATCGCTCAATCACGTTTCCCACCATGATTGCGCTCGTGCCCTGCAAAGCTTCATCCTCGAAGATAATGCGAATTTCGATCCCACGTCCAATACTTGCTGGTCCGGCAAATGGCATCCGCCTTGTGATCGGCGTCATTTCAAATCCAACAATCCCGTCGATCAAGCGGCTCAGATGCCGTTGTTCCTGATTGACGTATAGGCGCAGCATATCTCGTAATGCAGCGATATTTTCGGTGTCGCTACCGCTTAGCCCGTAATATCCGAGGTTCAAATGGCGAATGAACTTCCAGTTCAGGCTCCCCAACGCGGGGCCGTTGCGTGGGCGGGTTGGCGAAATAAGCGCCTTGATCGTGTTCACCGGTGCGTCGGTGTTGCCACTGAAATCTGACTCCGATTTTCCAAAGCGCATCAACAGCGGCAAATCGCGGTTGGTGCACAGCGTGTCAACGGCGACGGTGCGGATGTCGGAACGAATTGGTTTTTCGGTCTCATCAACAAGTGACAGAAACATCTCATTGC
>JBCDDR010000166.1:0-5972 GCA_039180205.1 Pseudomonadota bacterium
CTATCCCCCGCCGCCGGGCGCACCGGATACGCCGGGGCTTGAAATTGCGGGAGACATCGTGGCGGTCGGCGCAAGCTGCGGGCGATTTCAGGTTGGAGATCAGGTGTGTGCCCTCGTCGCCGGTGGTGGGTACGCCGAATATTGTGTCGCGCCCGAAGCGCAAACGCTGCCAGTTCCGGCAGGGATGAGTGTGGTTCACGCCGCGGCGCTTCCCGAGACATTCTTTACCGTTTGGTCAAATGTGTTTGAGCGTGGCGCGCTCGCCCCGGGGGAGACCCTTCTGGTGCATGGCGGAACAAGCGGGATCGGAACAACCGCGATCCAGCTCGCCAAGCTCTTTGATGCCCACGTGATCACAACAGCAGGTTCGGACAAAAAATGTGCCCGCACACAAGCCTTGGGCGCGGACCTAAGCATCAATTATAAAACCACCGATTTTGTTGAGGCCGCGCGGTCCTATCTGGGTGATGGCGGCGTGGATGTGGTCCTCGACATGGTTGGCGGCGATTACGTGGCCCGCAACCTCTCGCTTTTGAAGCCGGGCGGGCGACATGTGTCGATCGCATTTCTCAGCGGGCCCAAGGTCGAATTGAACATGATGCCGGTCATGCTGAAACGATTGGTCCTCACCGGGTCAACGCTGCGCGCGCGCGATGTTGGCTTCAAGGCCGCCATCGCATCGGCGCTTGAAGAGATGGTTTGGCCCGCTCTTGCCGACGGACGCATTGCACCTGTTATCGATAGTCACTTTCGGTTGGAAGATGCGCGCAAAGCCCACGAGCGGATGGAGAGTTCTGAACATATCGGGAAAATTATACTCACGATGAGCGAGGATTAGGACCCTGATCAACCGAAGCTGTGATCGATTTTGTTCGGTTCAACACCAAAAACGCCGCCATCTGTGCGCCCTGGAAGCATCCATTCGATTGACCTTGGCAACTTATCAAGCTATTGCATTTTTATAGGCAACGTGCGTGGGTGGAAAGCCAATGCACGTTTTTTTTGTGATTGCTCATTTGCGATCGGCACACGGGGCAGCTGTGTAACGTAGCAACCAACCATATCGGTTTTGCCGGGTGTAAAGCGTTTCGGGATCAAGACGAGCACGTTGTCTCCGTGCGGGACCTCAGTGCGAACACCGGCCGCTGTCAGCATTTTCACCGCTGTATGCTCTGTTTGCCCTTTCGCGAAACTATGAAGGACCGTCTCCAATGAATTTGCCACTGATGCCCATGGCAACCGCCGTTTGGCTGGTCGAAAACACCGCCCTCACTTTTGATCAGATAGCCGAATTCTGCGGTTTGCATCCCCTTGAGGTGCAAGGCATCGCTGATGAGACGGTCGGACAGAACATTGTTGGCCAGGACCCTGTGCGGAAGGGTCAGATCACGATGGCGGAGATTGAGCGCTGTCAAAACGACCCGAAAGCACGGCTGAAGCTCGAAGTTGACGACGTTCCTGCCGTCAAGCGGACGAAAGGACCACGCTATACCCCGGTTTCAAAACGCCAGGATCGACCGGACGGGATCTCCTGGCTGATCCGCAATCATCCCGAACTTTCAGATGCGCAGGTTTGCAAGCTTGTCGGCACGACGAAGCCAACCATCCAGGCCATTCGCGACAAGACCCATTGGAACATCGCAAATATTTCGCCGCAGGATCCGGTGGCGCTTGGTATTTGTACCCAGCTGGAGCTTGATGAGGCGGTGAAAAAAGCGGCGCGGCGCGCTGGCATCGAGATTGTGGAGAGCGAAGAAGCGCCGATCCCTGAAGCGGTTTTGGCGCCGATTGTCGATGGTGACGTCGAGGAGGAAACTGAAACGGTGCAGTCGAGTGCTCCCGAACCTATCGAGGACCCATGGGCGAAACCCGCCCCCACAAACGACGAGCCGACGGCACAAACCGATCCGGCCTAATGCTAATCATCTGATTTCAAATAAAGGTTTCTAAGATTGACGCCGAAGGCATCGCGAAATCTTGATGGTCTCGACGCCTTGGGTGGGAAGACAATCTCTTGCATTGCGGCATGAATAGCCTATTTCCAAAGCGAAACAGTCACTCGATCAGATGAGATAGGTAAATCAGGGACCATTGCTTTCGCGAAAAAAGCGGTGGGTTTTGGTTTGCGCAGATATGACAGGAATTTATCGCATGACCGCAGACGCTCTGTCTTCTTCCATGGCTTCGCAGGATCCGAAGGTGGACCCATCAGCCACGACCACAATTGCTGCGCAGGCTTCAAATGACGCGGCGGTCAGCCCGGTGAGTGCGGAAACCGCCGCTTACGAACCAAGTCCCAACGGTCCAACGGTTGAGACCGTCCTGCAGATAACCCGCTGGAGTGACCGGCTTTTTTCCTTCCGCACCACCCGACCGCGCAGTTTTCGCTTTACCTCTGGCGAATTCGTGATGCTCGGTCTCGTGGTGAACGGGAAGCCGCTTCTGCGCGCTTACTCGGTCGCAAGCCCATCGTGGGACGAAGAGCTCGAATTTTATTCAGTCATTGTTCCTGACGGACCACTGACGTCACGGCTTCAACATATCGAAGTTGGTGACCGTATCCTGCTTGGCCGTAAGCCAGTGGGAACCCTGGTGATGGATGCGCTTTCGCCCGCAAAGCGATTATATCTTTTCTCCACAGGAACCGGCGTCGCCCCGTTTGCCAGCGTCATCCGAGACCCTGAAACCTATGAACGTTTCGATGAGATTATCCTCACCCACACGACTTGGACGCATCACGGGCTCGCCTACAGCGAGGCGCTGATTGACGCTGTCAAAAATGACCCTCTCGTGGGGGAAATGGTCGGCGACAAACTGCGCTACTACCCAACTACAACGCGCGACCCGGACTATCCTCATAATAAGGGTCGGATCACCACACTGATTGAGAGCGGGGAACTGTTCACCGACTTGGGCGTTCCCAAGCTCAATGCCGCACATGACCGGGTGATGATCTGCGGGTCCATGGCGATGTTGAAAGATACCAAAGCGCTCTGCGAGGCGGCTGGGCTTCAAGAGGGGGCAAACTCTGCCCCGGGCGACTTTGTGGTGGAAAAAGCCTTCGTGGGCTGATTGTCTGCTGCCAGCCTGATGACGCTGGCGACAAAAGGAAATCGAGCCGCGCAATGATCGAACTGATGACCGCAAACTGGCAGAGCCTGCTCGTATTCGTTGGGGCGTGCTTTTTGGCTGCGTCTTCGGGCGGTATCTTCAAACCCGGCGAATGGTATGAAGCGCTCGAAAAGCCGCCTTGGTGCCCGCCGAATTGGGTATTTGCGCCAGCCTGGACGGTTCTCTTTTTGCTGATTGCGCTCGCAGGATGGCGGGTCTTCCTGGCGTTGCGGGCGGATATGAGCCCGGATACCCCGGTTGCCGCCATCGTTTTCACCGCGCCGCTCATCGCCTATGGCATTCAACTTGTGCTCAATGCGTTATGGTCTGCCCTTTTTTTTGGCGCCAAACGACCCGACTGGGCGATGATTGAAGTCGTCATTTTTCTCGCAATGATCATCGGCACGGCGGTGCTGTTTTTCTCCGTCGACAGCCTCGCTGCGATTTTCTTCCTGCCTTATATCGCTTGGGTGAGCTTTGCTGCCGTCTTGAACTTCAGCCTGATGAGGCGAAACCCGGTAAGCGCCGCGTCGAGCGCCTGATCCAATGCCGAAAGGTCTCGCCTGAATGCTTCGCTGGCTCTCCTTCGCGATTATCGCGCTGATCTTCGCTGAAATTTATGTTTTTGCTCAGGCTGGCGCGGCAGCGGGCGGTCTCGCTGTGATTGGTTTGACGCTCGCGACGGCGGCGATCGGCTTTACTGTGGCGCAATACCAGGGATTTCAGGTGTGGCGCACGATTGATGCGCGCATGCGCGCGCAGGAACCAATCGGCATCCCGGTTGCCCACGGCGCGCTCATTACGGCGGCGGGCGTGTTGCTTTTCATACCCGGATTTGTGGGGGATACAATCGGGCTTATCCTTCTGATTCCGCCAGTACGCACGCTTATGATTGAACATCTATTGAAACCATGGATCGCAAAAGTAAAACCGCAACAACCGTTCGATACCGCATCCGCCTCTGAGCCAGGCCCAACCGTCACGGTTTTGGAGGGCTCATTTACCGAAGACCCGGAGGAAAATAAAAAAGCCGATGTGGGCGATCCGCCACCAAATAGCTGAGCTTCGGAAAGACCAGCCGATCCAAAGACTGCGGAGAATGGCTTGATCCGCCAGGGTCGGCATGATAGCAGCCGCGCATTCATTAGTGATGTCGTTTATTGCGCCGGGTAAGGCGAATGCCCATCTCGCCCGTACAAGGCCCGCTTGTGAGTAGAATTTTAAGTTTGTTTGAGAAGGATTTGTCAGCATGGCTGAAAACGAAACGCCGGAGATCCCGGTTGCCGATGTGCTTGTCGGTGATGGAGACGCACAATCAGGACAACAACAGGTGCGTGTTGGTATCCTGGCGCAATATGTAAAAGATCTGTCATTCGAAAACCCAAATGCCCCGCAATCGCTCCAGCAAAAGCCGGATGCGCCCAAGCCGAACATGGATGTAAACGTCAATGTCGCGGCACGTAAGGCGAATGAGGAGGTCTATGAGGTTGAGCTCAAGCTGACCGTGAATGCCAAGGTTGAAGATACGACATCGTTTGTCGTTGAGTTGCTTTACGCTGGGCTGTTCCAACTCGTAAATCTGCCTGAACAAGCACTTCAGCCGTTCCTGCTGGTGGAAGCTCCGCGACTGATCTTCCCGTTTGCCAGGCGCATTGTTTCCGATGCGGTCCGTGACGGCGGATTCCCGCCTTTGATGCTTGAGCCGATTGACTTTGCTCAGCTCTATCGCCGTCAGATGGAATCTGCGGCTGCCGGCACAAACGGTGGCGTTGCTGCGAACTAATCATTTCAGCCTCGCCCGGTCGCATATTGAGACCAACCCGGGCGTGCTTACGTTAGTTAAGAAGAGAGTCAGCCTGGATGGGCTGGCTCTTTTTTTGGGGTGAACTTCTGCATCGAGCGAACCATGAGGTTGTGCGCTGCCCCACAGTCAGCTCACCTATAGCTGCCCCCACCCTCCGCAAAGCATCGTTATTTCAGAGGTTTCGCTTTCCGCAATGATGATTGCGCCCCACCGGGTTTGTTGGGTTGATAGATCACATCAAAATATTGTCGCTGTGGCCCCATTTCATCTCCGGTTTGCACAACCCCCCAATTGCGGATTGTACCGTCGGTCTGGGGCGACCAGTGCCATATGTTCCGCATGCGGACCGGGCCTTGGGCCGCGGGATAGTCATACCATTCAGACGACATCACCATATTGCCTGCCTCATCTTTCTCGCCGGTCAGCATTAGATTGCTGCCAACGTTATCCACCCAGATTTGCCGCCATTTTCCCGATGGCCCGATCCCGGCCATGCTGCGCCCATGCAGCCGATAGGGCGCGCCGCCTTGGGAAAACGTATCGTCAAGTTGTTGAAAGTGCTGTTTCAGGACACAACCTTTCAGGTCCGCGGTGACGGTATCGAGGCCCCGCAAAGCGCCCGTCTCCCGATCATAGACCTGCCATTCCCCCAACAGAAAATCGAAATCGCGGTAACTCGCGGACGTTGTCGACCAGGACGGCGACGACGCACAGGGCGGCTGGAAAGCGTTTGCATCTTCAGCCCATGCTTGAGCGGAAACTACCGCCGCGCACATCCCAATAAGCACGCTTGGGATCAAGATCCTTTTCATTGTCATCCCCTTATCTTTTTGACCGGAGGAAGATGACATTTACGCCCGTAATCGAAAATCGACCTTCGACGAAGCTCGAGGCCCGTGCGACGAGCCTGAAAACACTAGAGCACTTTCTCTGTAATCCGATTTAACTCTGTTTGACCGCTGTTGGTTCAGCCCGCAAGGCGCGGTTCGCAGCGCGATGCAGCGCATCGGGTAAGAGCCGCAACGCTGCGGATGGCCAACAGCGGCAAACCCCTAAG
>JBCDDR010000167.1:0-5948 GCA_039180205.1 Pseudomonadota bacterium
AACCATCCATAGCTCGCTCTCTTGTGGACGATCCCCCCGTGAGGTCTGTGGACAGTTTGGTAGCATTTTTCAAAAGCAGAGTGGTTTTTCATATTCTTATCGCGTCAGGCGCGGACATTCCAACTTTAGGGGATAAAATCGGTGCCGGTTTTCATCCCCAGAATACACACCCCCTACTACTGCTTCTGCTTTCTTTTTTAAGACTCTATTAGTAGTAAGGGATGGTTGGGCACCACGTTGTGGCTTGAGGGAAGGCGTTGAATTTTATGAGTAACCAGTGTGACGGTAGCGGATCAAAATTCCTGTCTGTACTTGCAGGAAATCGCGTTGATCCGCCACCAATTTGGATGATGCGACAGGCGGGTCGGTATCTTGACGAGTATCGCGCAACGCGGGCCCAAGCGGGTGATTTTCTGTCACTTTGCTATTCGCCAGAACTGGCAGCAGAGGTGACATTGCAGCCGATCCGTCGGTTTGGATTTGATGCGGCGATCCTGTTTTCCGACATTCTGGTCATCCCCCATGCGCTTGGCCAAGGGCTACGGTTTGCCCAGGGCGAAGGCCCGCGGTTGCCGCCAATTGACGATTTGTCGGGACTTGCGACGTTGAAACCCGATCAGGCGATGGATCATTTGGCCCCGGTTTTCAGTACGGTGCGTCATATCTGTTCCGGATTGAAAGCTGAAGGGTTTGAAAATACCCCGCTCATCGGATTTTGCGGCGCGCCCTGGACGGTTGCGACTTACATGGTGGAGGGACAGGGGAGCAAGGATCAGGGACATACCCGCGCCCGCGCATATGCAAGCGATGGATTCTTTGAGGCTTTGATCGATATGCTGGTGGATGTCTCCGCGGCCTATCTGATCGAACAGGTGAATGCGGGCACCAAAGCACTGCAGATTTTTGATAGTTGGGCGGGGAGTTTGTCGCCGGAGCAGTTTGATCGCTGGGTGATCACGCCGACCCGCGAAATGGTCAGGCGCATTCGCGCGGTTCACCCTGATGTGCCGATTATCGGTTTTCCGCGGGGCGCCGGATGGACACTTGCAAAGTTTGTGGAAGAAACCGGCGTTAACGCGGTCAGTATCGATACGAGCGTCCCGCCGCATGTGGTTGATGGGTTATTACCAAAATCGGTTGCGGTTCAGGGGAACCTGGACCCGATGCTATTGATTGCCGGAGGCGATGCGCTCAATCGCGCGGTTGATGCGGTTTGCGAAGCGTTTCAGGATCGGCCGCATATTTTCAATCTTGGACACGGGATTACGCCGACAGCCCCCGTTGACCATGTTCATCAAATGATCAATCGCCTGCGCGCACGCGGTTAAGCAAGCAAGGAATAAGGCTATGGAAGGCTGGTTGGGCGGCGGCTATGAGTGGGTGAAATCATTTCATTTGATTGCCGTGATTTTCTGGATGGCGGGCATGTTCATGCTGCCGCGCTATTTTGCCTATCATACCGAAGTGGCGAAGGGCAGCGATGAGGATCGGATCTGGCAGGAGCGCGAACATCGGCTTTTGCGAATTATCGTCAATCCTTCAATGATTGTGACCTGGGTCCTTGGACTCTCGCTTGCGCTTCACATCGGGTTTTCGTCAGGGGGATGGCTCCATCTCAAGCTTCTTCTGGTCATAGGGCTTACCATTGTGCATGTTATGTTTGCGAAATGGCGCAAAGCCTTTGTGCGCGGCGAGAATACGCGGTCGAGCAAATTTTACCGCATGGTCAACGAAATTCCGACGCTTGCGACGATCCCCATTGTTATTTTAGTGATCGTAAAACCGTTTTGATGATCATCTGTATTCAGTCATCTCACTTACAAGTGATATAATTTCCTGATTTTATTGATGCCTTTCCACGCTAGATATCTTGACCGTACGCGGTAATATCGTGATATGTACGACGGAGCTGTTTTGGAACGGCCACTTTCCCAGTCGTATTTCGCCAATCGTACTTTGATTGAATTTGGCCCTGATTGGCACAGGATTGCCCGAGCCTCATTTCTACGCAGCCCACCCTCTGATCATAGCCTGCATATCCGTTCATGTTGGTATGCAAAGCCGGTCATCTTCACATCGATAATGCGCAGCCGCACAAACACGCTTTCACCGCTGTCCTAAGAATGAGCTTCCCTTCCATGCATCTCCAAGATCTCAAGAAAAAATCCCCATCGGACCTTTTGGCGCTTGCCGAAGAGTATGGGGTCGAAAACGCCTCGAATCTGCGCAAACAGGATATGATGTTCGCCATTCTGAAGGCGATGGCCGATGATGATGAAGAGATCATGGGCGTTGGGGTGATTGAAATTCTGCAGGACGGGTTTGGATTCCTGCGCTCGCCCGAAGCGAATTATCTGCCGGGTCCTGATGATATCTATGTGAGCCCCAGCCAAATCCGTCGATTTGGTTTGCGTACCGGAGATACCGTTGATGGGCAAATTCGCGCGCCAAAAGATGGCGAGCGGTATTTCGCGCTCCTAAAGGTTGCAACGATCAATTTTGAAGAGCCCGAAAAGGTTCGGCACAAAGTCAATTTCGATAATCTCACGCCGACCTATCCCGATGAAAAACTGACGCTCGACCAACAGGATCCGACAATTAAGGATAAATCTGCGCGCGTGATCGATATCGTGTCGCCGCAGGGTAAGGGCCAGCGTGCCTTGATCGTCGCGCCGCCACGGACCGGGAAAACGGTTCTTTTGCAGAATATGGCGCAGGCGATTACCGCTAATCATCCCGAGATTTATCTGATTGTGTTATTAATCGACGAAAGACCCGAAGAAGTGACCGACATGCAGCGCTCGGTACGGGGCGAGGTGATTTCGTCGACATTTGATGAGCCGGCAAGCCGCCATGTGCAGGTCACTGAGATGGTGCTCGAAAAAGCGAAACGCCTGGTTGAACATAAGCGCGACGTTGTCATCCTGCTCGACTCGATCACCCGGCTCGCGCGCGCTTACAATACCGTGGTGCCCTCATCAGGAAAGGTTCTGACCGGCGGTGTTGATGCGAACGCACTCCAGCGTCCCAAGCGCTTTTTTGGCGCCGCGCGCAACATCGAAGAAGGGGGCTCGCTATCGATTATCGCGACCGCCTTGATCGATACCGGCAGCCGCATGGACGAAGTGATCTTTGAGGAGTTCAAAGGCACAGGTAACTCTGAAATCGTGCTCGACCGCAAAGTCTCTGACAAACGCATCTTCCCCGCGATGGACATTACCAAATCGGGGACCCGCAAAGAAGAGTTGCTGGTGGATAAGGCAACGCTTTCAAAAATGTGGGTGTTGCGACGCATTCTTATGCAGATGGGCGCGGTGGATGCGATCGAGTTCCTGCTCGATAAGCTTAAAAATACCAAATCAAACGAAGATTTCTTTGACACGATGAACCAGTAAATCGCGGGTTCGTTATGGGCACTGATCGGCCGTTGCGCGTTGCGATGATGGGGACGCCTGACTTTGCACTCCCCGCATTGAAAGCCCTTATTGCTTCGTCTTTTGAGGTTGTGGCTGCCTATTGCCAACCGCCACGGCGTGCGGGGCGCGGTAAACGCGAGCTGAAAATGCCGGTTCACCGGTATGCCCAGAGTGCGGGTATTCCGGTTTTTACGCCGCGAAGTTTTAAGCGAAACTCGGATGCAGTCGCGCAATTTCGGGCGCTCAAACTCGATGTCGCTGTGGTGGCAGCTTATGGTCTGATCCTCCCGCAGGAGATCCTCGATGCGCCGCGCCTTGGGTGTATCAACATCCACGCCTCATTGTTGCCGCGGTGGCGTGGGGCGGCGCCGATACACCGGGCGATCCTCGCAGGTGACAGCCAAACGGGTATTTCGATTATGCAAATGGAGGCCGGGCTCGACACGGGTCCGGTGTTGATGCGTGAGGCTGTTCCGATCCTGGATGATGAAACGACAGGCAGCTTGCATGACAGGCTCGCCGCGCTCGGGGCCGAGCTGATTGTCCCCGCATTGAGCATGCTGGATCGCGGCGAGGTTACGACAACGGTTCAGCCCGATGAAGGCGTAACCTATGCCCATAAAATTGAAAAAGCCGAGGCCGAAATCATCTGGTCATGCGCTGCGGTGGCGCTTGACCGCCAGGTGCGCGCCTTCGCTCCCTTTCCCGGCGCATTCAGTGGTCTGAACGGGGAACGATTAAAAATACTGGGTGCAGAGGTTGTTCACCAAGCCTTACCCGACGATGTCGTTCCGGGTACGACACTTGATGATAAGCTGACGGTGGCGACGGGTGAGGGGGCGCTTCGCCTGACAAAGGTTCAACGTGCGGGAAAACCAGTGATGTCAGCCGCGGATTTTCTGAGAGGATACCCTGTCCCCAAGGGGATCAAGCTCTGCCTATGATGGACCGTTGTTAGGCGGAATATGCCGGATACGCGCGAGCGATGATGGCCTCAAACGGCGTTGTCTCAGGTAACATGCCATAAACATCGGTTCCACCCTCACCCATGCGGGCATCGACAAAGAGCTGCGCGATTTCTGGCCCTTCATGGACCGCCAGCAGGTGGGTCTGAAGCGCGATGGCTAATGATTTTACTTTCCGACGTGCTTCACCTATCGGCAATGTCCGACCAAGGAGACGCGCACGAATGCGGTCACATAACCGATCATAGCCGTCACATGTCCCGGCACTTCGATCGAGGATGGAAAACAGGGCATCGAGTGCCGCGGGTTCTTTCTCAATTGTGCGGAAGATATCGAGGCAGATCACGTTTCCTGAACCTTCCCAGATCGAATTGAGCGGTGCCTCACGATACAGTCGTGGCATGCGCCCCTCTTCGACATATCCAGCACCCCCATGACACTCGAGCGCTTCATAGACGAAGTTCGAAACACGCTTGTTGAGCCAGTATTTCCCCATGGCGACGAGGAGACGGGCAAGCGGGCGGTTTCCTTGATCCTGTTCAGATAAATCGAACTGGTGCGCGATGAAGAATGCGAGATGCGTTGCCGCGATGCTCTCAAGCGCGAGATCGGCAATCACATTGCGCATGAGCGGTTGATCGATCAGACGTTTTTGAAACGCACTTCGGTGGCTCACATGGTGGGTCGCTTCGGCGAATGCGGCGCGCATCAGTGATGCAGCGCCCATCGTACAGGAGAGGCGGGTACAGTGAACCATCTCGATGATGGTTTTGACACCCGCGCCGGGATCGCCAACCCGGGTGGCCTCTGCCCCCCAATATTCGATTTCAGACGACGCATTTGCCCGATTGCCGAGCTTCGATTTGAGCCGCTGGATGCGAATGTCATTCACCCGGCCCTCATCGGTCCAGCGGGGAACAAAAAAGCAAGAAAGGCCGGCATCCTCATACGCAAGCGTCAAAAACGCATCGCACATGGGGGCGGAACAAAACCATTTGTGGCCCCATAGTCTAACCTGGTCTGGGGAGCCAGGGACATGCTCGGCGCGAGTTGTATTCGCGCGGACGTCCGATCCACCCTGTTTTTCAGTCATCGCCATCCCCATTGTCGCCCCGGTCTTTTCAGTTACCGGACGAAACCGAGCGTCATAAGCGCGGGACAATAATCGCGGTGTCCAGTCTTCGGTGAGGCGATGATTGTGCGCAAGGGCAGGAACGGCGGCATAGGTCATTGAAAGCGGGCAACAGACCCCGGCTTCCACCTGGTGGGTCAGGTATTCAAGCGCCGCATGCGCAACATGACCATACCCTTTGTGGGCATCTTCCCAGGCGATTGCAGCTTGGCCAGCGGCAACCCCCAGATCCATCAAATGATGATAGCTGGGATGAAAGGTCACCTCGTCGCGGCGATGGCCATATTGATCATGGGTGTGAAGTTCGGGTGGGAAGCGATTGGCGAGGTCGGCATGATGATAGGTTTCGGCGCAGCCCAGGTCGTTTCCATGTTGTAAAAGAACCGGCAAAACGTCTTTCGCGCCGCACGTTTGCAAGACATCAACCAGAACGGG
>JBCDDR010000168.1:0-5941 GCA_039180205.1 Pseudomonadota bacterium
CAACGACATTTCCCTTAACTGCAAACTCTTTGAATTCTTGGATCATTCCCATGATCATGCCCTCCTGTTTGTTTCGCGCTTATTTATTTCGCGCAGGGTCAGGTAAACACGCAAAATTGATGCGCTGCAAGAGGGGATTGTCGAGCGGCTTACACCGCTTCTTTCTTGGCTTCACGCTTCCGGACATTCGGGTCAAGATATCGCTTACGCAGGCGGATGTTTTCAGGTGTCACTTCCACAAGCTCGTCGTCGCGAATATAGGAAATTGCCTGCTCAAGCGTCGGCTTGCGCGGCGGGGTCAACGAGACCGCATCGTCTTTACCGGCTGCGCGAATGTTAGTCAGCTTCTTGGCTTTGAGTGGATTGACATCGAGGTCGTTGTCTCGGCTGTGCTCACCGATAATCATGCCTTCATAAACATCCTCGCTCGGGTGAATCATGATCACGCCGCGGTCTTCAAGGTTCCAAAGCGCAAAGGCGACAGCCTTGCCGTTTCCGTTTGAAACGAGGACGCCTTGATGCCGATTGCTGATTGGTCCTTTATAGGGTCCATAGCTGTCATAGGCTCGGTTCATCACCCCCGTTCCTCGGGTATCTGTCAGAAACTCCCCGTGGTACCCGATCAACCCCCGGGATGGAGAGAGGAATTCAAGGCGCACTTTGCCGCCACCCGAGGGGGTCATGCCCTGGAGTTCGGCTTTGCGTAGGCTGAGTTTTTCAACGACCTGACCCGAGTATTCCTCATCAACATCGATCTGAACCGTTTCAAAGGGTTCGAGTCGGTTGCCGTTGTCGTCGGTTTTATAAAGGACGCGCGGGCGGGAGATCGAAAGTTCGAACCCTTCGCGACGCATCGTTTCAATCAGCACGCCGAGCTGTAATTCACCTCGGCCCGCGACCTCGAACGCATCCTTTTCATCACTTTCCCGAATGCGGATCGCGACGTTACCTTCCGCTTCTTTGAGCAACCGATCGCGGATCATCCGGCTCGTCACCTTGTCGCCGTCGCGGCCTGCGAGCGGACTGTCATTGACCCGAAACGTCATCGCAAGTGTTGGCGGATCGATTGGCGGGGCGGGGAGGGCCGTTTCAACTTCGGGTGCCGCGAGCGTGTCAGCAACGGTGGCGTCAGTGAGGCCCGCAATCGCGACGATATCGCCGGCGCTCACATCATCAACGGTTTCGCGCTCGAGCCCCCGATATGCCAGAAGCTTGGTTGCACGGCCACTCTCACGCAAAACGCCATAGGGGCCTAGCGCGCGAATAGGCTGATTGAGTGCAAGGCGACCGGTTTCCACCCGTCCGGTCAGGACACGGCCCAGAAATGGATCGCGATCAAGCAGGCTGACGAGCATGGAGAAAGGCGCGTCCTTTGCAACGTCTCCCTCCTCAATGCGCCGAATGGGGCCCGGTACCGGTACATGATCAACAATTTTATCGAACAAGGGCGACATGTTTTCCCCTTGTTCGGTCAGCGTGTCGGATGCCCAGCCATTCTTCCCACTTGCATAAAGAACGGGGAAATCGAGCTGATCTTCATCGGCTTCAAGCGCGACGAAAAGGTCAAAAATTGCATCGAGTACCTGGTCGGGTCGCCGGTCAGGCTTATCGATTTTGTTGATGACAACAATCGGGCGCAGACCGAGCGCCAGCGCTTTTTGTGTGACGAACTTGGTTTGCGGCATTGGGCCTTCGGCTGCATCGACGAGTAGGATGACCCCATCAACCATGCCCAGAATCCGCTCGACTTCGCCTCCGAAGTCGGCGTGACCAGGGGTATCGACGATGTTGATGCGGGTATCTTTCCACTCAACGGCGGTACACTTCGCCAGGATGGTAATGCCGCGCTCGCGCTCCAGGTCGTTTCGGTCCATGGCGCGTTCATCCACGCGCTGATTATCGCGAAAGGTGCCGGATTGGCGAAAGAGCACGTCCACCAGGGTTGTCTTGCCATGGTCAACGTGGGCGATAATGGCGATGTTGCGAAGGCTCATAGCGTTCAGCTTTCATTCGGGTAAAGGTTTGTAAGCGCCCATGGGGCGCGGCCTGCGCGGCGTTCCGGCTTTCGCGGGCGTTTTCATCGTGCGATCGTGCGGTATCGACTTCCCCGCTTGATAGCAAGCGCGAAATCGAAACACGACATCAATAAGGAGCGAGGTTAGGCGGCGCGATCGGACGGAAAGATTTCAATCGCTTCGCTGGCAAGCGCTTCGCTCAACTCAGCGATCCGTTCCTCCGGGTTTTGGACCAGGTTCGCCAGGAATTGATCCGCGCATGCCTCCCACGAGAAGAACTCGGCATACCGCCGGGGCGCATCGTTTTTGATCTTGAGCGCCCGCTCAATTGCCTTGCTGAGATCTTTATCAACAGCGCCAACCGGCTCGTCCCACCCTGTACGCGTGCCGCGACCCTCGGCACCCACCACATCAATCGGTCCAGCGACTGGATACCCAACAACGGGGACACCGCAAGCCATGGCTTCGAGCATAACAAGGCCAAATGTATCCGTCAGGCTAGGAAACACAAACACATCCCCGGCCGCAAAATGCTGCGCAAGTTCTTCCCCCGATTTCGAGCCAACAAAAATCGCATCGGGATAGTCGCGTTCAAGCGACTGCCTCTGAGGCCCATCCCCCACGATCAGCTTGGTGCCGGGGTGGTCAAGTTTCAGAAATGCCTCGATATTCTTTTCAACCGCGACCCTGCCCACATAAACGAGGGTAGGCCCCTCGCGACCTTCCAGACATTCCAGCGGCTTTTTATGGCGAGGGTGAAACAGCTCGATATCCACGCCGCGCGACCAGCGTCGCGTATTACAAATACCGCGGGACTTGAGTTCATTGTCGATGCTGTTGGTCGCAACCATCACGCCCTCAGACGGAGAATGAAACCAGCGCAAAAACTGGTACCCCCAATTGACGGGTAAATGCGTTCGCGCGTTCACATATTCCGGAAATTTGGTGTGGTAGGCGGTGGTAAAACTGAAGGAATTGCGTACACAGATTTGACGCGCGGTTAAACCAAGCGGGCCCTCGGTTGCGATATGGATAACCTCTGGCGCAAACCGTCTGATCATCTTGGCAACCTTCCGACGGGCAAAAGGCGCCAGTCTGATTTCGGGATAGGTCGGACAGGGCATTGACCAGAATAGGTCCGGCGAGATGACCTGCAGTTCGTGGCCACGCGCCGAGAGTTGCTCACACATCATTTTCAGTGTGCGGACAACCCCGTTCACCTGTGGGCTCCAGGCATCTGTGACAATTGTGATTTTCATTCTGCAGCCTCAGGCATTTTCATCTCCCCGCCTTCCAGCTTGGCCATTGCCATCGCGACAAGGGGAATGTCAGTTTCCTCCCATTCCTCATGAACATCTGTCTCATCATCTGGTTCGTCAATATCCGATGTGTTTCCGGCTGCGACCCGGGCTTTAATCTCATCGGCCCAATAGAGAATTTTCATCGTCCCATCATGTTCTTCGACCAGCGCTGTGCAACTTTCAACCCAGTCACCGTCATTGTAGTATGTCACATCACCCATCGGTTTGATTTCAGCAAAGTGGATGTGGCCGCAGATGACACCATCAACCCCGCGATCTTTGGCAGCCTGTGCAACCGCATCTTCGAATCGGCAGATATATTCAACTGCGTTTTTCACGCGCCCCTTGAGATAGGCCGAAAGCGACCAGTAGGATAAGTTTAGTTTTCGTCTCACCCAATTCACATAGTGATTGAGTTCCAGCAGTAAATGGTAGGAAGCGTCTCCCAGAAAGGCGAGCCATTTGGCATAGCGGACGACGCCATCGAACTCATCGCCATGAAGAACGAGCAGTTTCCGCCCGTCGGCGGTTTCATGAATGGCTTCCCTGGTGACGGTTACCCCCGCCAGATTGACATTCAGAAACTTGCGCAGTGCCTCGTCATGGTTGCCAGGGACATAGATCACCTTGGTACCTTTTTTCGCGGATTTCAAAACCCTGCGAATCACGTCATTAAAGTCACTTGTCCAATACCAGCTCTTCTTCAACCGCCAGCCATCGACGATATCGCCGACGAGATACATATACTCGCTTTCATTATGTTTGAGAAAATCCAGCAGCATGTCAGCGCGACACCCCTTGGTGCCCAGGTGCACGTCGGATATCCATATCGACCGGTAGGTTTTCTTCACGCCTTTGCCGAACCGATTGGCTTTCGCCTTGGATTTCTTTTTCCGATGCTTGGGTTTTGGGGATATTGCCTTCGCTGACCGGGCCATCGCCGTATCCGGGGTGGCAAACGCATCGGCCGGTGTTGCCCTTGGCGATCGCGCGCTATTGTCCAGAAGGGTTGTTGTGTTCGCCCGCTTAACGGTTACCGTCGTCATGGCTGACGGGCCTCCTGATCAGGTTAACTTGATTGTTGCCATCAATTCAAAGCTGGTATGTTGTGATTGTCCCTAAGTATACCACCAGATGATGTGCCCCTCGTCACATCTTTTACGGGCAGCTTGTTACCGATTTATGTCGCTCATGGTGGCACGCATCCCGTTACTCCCCAAAATGGTATTTGCCGCGTATATGAGCAGGTGACCGCTTTGCCGATTTCCCAAGTCACGCACACAGGATTGTGAGTGTTTTCAAGCCGGGTTCGGCGATCAATCACTTGAAACAAAACGCGGAGACGTTACATTTTAGAGGTAACCGGTTCATCCTGGTTACACGCCCTTCGGGGCATCCTCCCTGAACCTTGGCCGCTCATTGGGCGGCTTTTTTTTGGCCGAATGCACTTGTTTTTGGCCAAATGCAAATGGAGCCTTTTGGAAAAGGCGGCTATTCCGCAGCGTCCCGCAATCCTAAACGTGGTTCGAGCACTTGCGGATTGGCGTCCACAAAATCACGCATCGACCCAAGGAAGCGCGTCACCATGTCTTTGATGACACCAAACCGCGGCAGGGCTTTCACGTGACGCTCATCCATATAAAGCGAGCGATTGATTTCAATTTGCAGGCTATGAAAGCCATGCTTGGGAGCGCCGTATCGCCGCGTGATGTATCCGCCAGCGTATGGCTCATTTCGTGTGACCGTCAGACCTGTCGCTGTTAAAATTTCCACGGCAGCGTCGCTTAACCGACCCGACGCGCTTGTTCCATGCGCATCGCCGATGATGACATCCGGGGTCCCACGGCGCCACCGCTTTGTGGCCTTTAAGGGGGCGGAAGGCATCGAATGCATGTCGAGCAAAAGCACATGGCCAAACGAAGATTTGAGCTTGGTCAGTTCTTCGGTAAGGCGCTCGTGGTAGGGGCGATAAACTTCTTCGATGCGCTCGGTGATCGCTTCCGCTGGCAATCGTTGCCCGTAGATCGCAATGCCTGCCCCGACCACCCGGGGAATGAGGCCAAGCCCGGCCTGTACCCGGTCAGCAAGCGGGGCATGGATTGGCACCGGCGGGCTTAGAAACATCTCGGGGTCAATTTCGTCGGCACTCCGGTTCACGTCAATGTAGGCCCGCGGATAAGGTGTTGAAAGAACGGGCAACCCAAGGCGCGGTGCAGCCGCAACCAGCCGGTCGACAAAAGCATCTTCCGACCGCCGAAGATCTCGCTCTCCCAGAACGGAGAGCGCCCGGAACGCAGGCGGATACCAGCGACCACTGTGGGGCGAAGACACCAGCACGGGCGCCGAAACCTGATCGGGTGAAGACAAGGAAACCGCCTCCAACGGCGCAGTTTCGGGATGATTCTGATCGCCCATTTTGAGTTGCAACGCCTTTTCGAAAGGTTTCAGCGAATGTTAAGACCCACAACGCTACTTTGGCGACTGTTGAGACGAAGAGCAAGAGAGGGCGTTTGATGGCGCGCATATTGTTGGCGGAAGATGATAACTCTATGCGGAGTTTCCTTGCAAAGGCGCTTGAAAAAGCGGGCCATGTCGTTTTGTCCGTTGATCGAGGCACGGCCGCAC
>JBCDDR010000169.1:0-5878 GCA_039180205.1 Pseudomonadota bacterium
CGGTGGGTATCATTGCAAACAACGGTGTGTTGTTTTCAGAGTCGGCGCTCAAAGGCGCCCATTTCGTGGAGCTTTGCTGCCAGCGCAAAATCCCGCTCCTCTTCCTGCAGAATATCACCGGCTTTATGGTCGGTCAGAAGTATGAATCCGGCGGCATCGCCAAAGACGGCGCAAAACTTGTGACCGCTGTTGCCTGCGCGCGGGTGCCGAAGATCACGATGATCATTGGTGGGTCTTTTGGTGCTGGCAACTATGGTATGTGCGGACGTGCCTATTCCCCCCGGTTTTTGTGGATGTGGCCCAATGCACGCATCTCGGTTATGGGTGGGGAGCAAGCGGCGTCTGTCCTCGCGACTGTGAAACGCGATGGAATTGAAGCGCGCGGCGAACGCTGGTCGACCGATGAGGAGGACGCCTTCAAAGCGCCGATCCGTCAACAGTATGAAGACCAGGGGCATCCCTATTATGCCAGTGCCCGGTTATGGGACGATGGCGTCATCGATCCGAAAGATAGTCGGCGCGTCATCGGTCTCTCACTGTCCGCCGCTTATAATGCGCCGATTGGAACAACGCCCTTCGGCATATTCAGGATGTAATGCCCGTGACCGACACCCGCTACGAGACGATCTTATTTTCAACTGATGATACCGGTGTCGCGACGGTGACCTTGAACCGTCCGGATATCCATAACGCGTTCAACCATACCGTCGTTAGGGAACTCGATCATGTCGTCGGGGTGATTTCCGACACCACATCGATCCGCGCGATGGTCCTGACCGGGGCCGGCAAAAGCTTTTCTGCCGGGGGGGATTTGAAGTGGATGAAATCTGCGGGCAGCTTTACCGATGAAGAGAATCAAAACGATGCCCTTGGCCTGTCCTCGATGCTGCATCGCCTGAATACATGCCCCAAACCGACCATCGCGCGGGTGAATGGTGCGGCCTTTGGTGGCGGGGTGGGCTTAATTGCTTGCTGTGATATGGCGTTCGCTGTTGAAGGCGCGAAATTCGCATTGAGCGAAGTTCGGCTCGGGCTGACCCCGGCGACGATTTCCCCTTATGTGGTCGCGGCGGTTGGCCAACGCCAGGCGCGTCGCTATTTTACCACGGCTGAACGCTTTGAGGCGAAGGACGCGAGCCGCATCGGTCTCATCCATGATACGGGTGCCGATATTGAAGCGCTTGATACGCTCGTGAAAACGGCAATCCAGAATATTCTCGCCGGTGCCCCCGGCGCGATCGCTGATTCGAAACGCCTGATCAATGATGTGAAGGAACGCGAAATTGATGAGGCGTTGCGCGCCGAAACCGCCCGAAGGATTGCCGCGCGCCGGGCAAGCCAAGAAGGACGCGAGGGGCTGACCGCTTTTCTGGAAAAACGACTGGCGAACTGGGTGGTGCGCTGATGCATAAGATCCTTATCGCCAACCGGGGTGAAATTGCGGTGCGTGTCATTGATACGGCGCGGCGCATGGGCCTCGCCACTGTTGCCGTCTTTTCAGAAGCCGATCGCAACGCGATGCATGTGAGCCATGCCGATGAGGCGGTTTGCATCGGTCCGCCCCCGGTTTCCGAGAGCTATTTGAAACAGGATGTGATCCTGGAAGCTGCCGCTCGCACCGGCGCGGATGCGATCCATCCAGGCTACGGCTTTCTTTCTGAAAACCCTGGTTTTGCAGAAAAGTGTGCCGATGCTGGCATCATATTCATTGGTCCACCACCACGCACGATGGAGCAGATGGGGCTGAAAGATGCCGCCAAAGCATTGATGGAAGAGAGCGGTGTCCCCGTGGTGCCAGGTTACCACGGCGATGACCAAACACTGCAGCGGCTCGAAACAGTAGCCGGCCGGATCGGCTACCCGGTTCTGATCAAGGCGGTTGCGGGGGGTGGCGGAAAGGGTATGCGCCGGGTCGATGATCCCCGGCATTTCGCCGAGGCATTGGCGAGTGCGCAACGTGAGGGCAAATCAAGCTTTGGGAATGGCTCGGTTTTGATCGAAAAATTCATCACCAGACCCCGCCATATCGAGGTGCAAGTCTTCGCCGACTCCCAAGGCAATGCGGTTTATCTGTTTGAGCGGGATTGCTCGATCCAGCGCCGCCATCAAAAGGTGGTGGAAGAGGCCCCGGCCCCCGACATGCCGCTCGCGCTGCGCCAGGCGATGGGCGATGCCGCCGTAACCGCTGCCAAGGCGATTGGCTATCAAGGTGCCGGAACGATTGAATTCATCGTTGATGTTGAAAACGGGCTTGAAGACGCACCATTTTACTTCATGGAAATGAACACGCGCTTGCAGGTCGAACACCCGGTTACCGAGGCAATCACGGGTCAGGATCTGATGGAATGGCAGATCCGCGTCGCCCGTGGAGAGCCGCTTCCCCGTTTGCAATCGGCGCTTTCGATCGATGGGCATGCCATCGAAGTCCGCCTCTACGCCGAAGACTGTGACGCGGGCTTTCTACCGTCAACCGGAACACTCACCAGATTACGGTTTCCCGCAAACCGCTGCCGCGTTGATACTGGCGTCCGCGAGGGCGATGCTGTCACGATCCATTATGACCCCATGATCGCCAAGCTGATCACCCATGGGCCGAACCGAAAAGCGGCGATTGACGCGATGGCGGCGGCGCTTGAACAGACCTTCATCGAAGGCCCCACCACAAATCGCGCGTTCCTCTACCGGATCATGAGACATCAGGCATTTGACCAGGCTGAACTCGACACGCATTTCATTGAACGTCATGCGGAAGCATTGGGATCGCCCAAAGGGTTAACACCTATCAAACATGCGGCGCTCACGCTCGCCCACATCAAGGACCGCGCCAACCGAGCTACCAAAGCCGCGAGAGAATCATCCGATCCGAACTCCCCTTGGCATGCACGCGATTGTTGGCGTCCCAACCGCCCAGCCGAAGAGTTTGTTAGCTTTCGATATGACGAAGGCGAGCTTGAAGCGCTTGTTGCGCACCCAAGTGGTCAGGACGATGTGCCAACCTATCGACTGACGATCAGCGGGGAGACAGTTGTCGGAACGGCCACCTTCGATCGGGATGAAACGCTAAACGCAACAATTGATGGTACGCCCATATTTGCGTTTTGCCATATCAGTCGCGGCCCGTCGGATGGTGAGGATATGTATGTCTCCTTTGCCGATCAAGAGTTGCGCCTTATGCTTGCGGGTCCGCAAATCGACCTGATGAGCGATGGCGGGGGGTCGGACGATTTGGTGCTCGCCCCCATGCCGGGTAAGCTCATCGCGGTTGATAAACGGGTTGGTGATATGGTGGCCAAGGGCGACCGCCTCATGATATTGGAAGCAATGAAGATGGAGCATGCGCTTCACGCACCTGCTGATGGACGGATTGCAGAAATGCCGCATGGCTTGGGAGACCAGGTTGTGGAAGGCACAGTCCTTGCCAGTCTGGACCTGGGCGACGCCTGAGGGCCTTTACCCATAAGAAAGGAACCGCGATGTTGCATTTTCCGCAGCTCAAATTTGGTCATGATGAAGAAATCGACATGCTGCGGGATGCTGTCCGCAATTTCGCCGCCGAAGAGATTGCGCCGCTTGCCGCTGAAGTCGATGCGACCAATCAATTCCCCATGCATCTCTGGACGAAAATGGGTGAGCTTGGCCTGCACGGTATCACTGTACCCGAAGAGCTTGGTGGTTCGGGGCTTGGCTATCTCGCGCACACGGTAGTGATGGAAGAAATTTCGCGGGCAAGCGGCTCAATCGGGTTGAGTTATGGGGCTCATTCCAATCTTTGCGTCAACCAAATCAAGCTGAATGGCAACGCCGATCAGCAGAAAAAATACCTGCCGAAACTCATAACCGGCGAGCATGTCGGCGCCCTTGCGATGAGCGAACCGGGGGCCGGATCGGACGTCACCTCGATGCGATTACGCGCGGAAAAGCGGAATGACTGTTTTGTCCTCAACGGTAACAAAATGTGGATCACGAATGGTCCGGATGCGCAAACCCTCGTTGTTTATGCAAAGACCGAACCCGAGCGCGGTGCCCACGGGATCACCGCTTTCATCATTGAAAAAGAGATGAAAGGGTTTTCAACCGCTCAAAAGCTCGACAAACTTGGGATGCGGGGGTCCAACACGTGCGAGCTTGTTTTTGAAGATTGCGAAGTGCCCTACGAAAACATCCTTGGGCGGGAAAATGGTGGTGTCGCTGTTTTGATGAGCGGGCTCGATTATGAGCGCGTCGTTCTTTCAGGTGGGCCACTCGGCATTATGTCCGCTTGCCTCGATACCGTCATCCCCTACGTCCATGAGCGCGAGCAATTTGGCACGCCAATTGGTGAGTTTCAGCTGATGCAGGGTAAACTCGCCGATATGTACACCACTTTCGGTGCGTGCCGGGCATATGTCTATGCGGTTGCAGAAGCGTGCGATCGCGGCGAGACCGCACGAAAAGATGCCGCAGGTTGCATTCTTTATTCAGCGGAAAAGGCAACCCAGGTGGCGCTCGAAGCCATTCAGGCCCTTGGGGGGAATGGCTATATCAACGAGTACCCAACCGGGCGCTACCTTCGCGATGCAAAACTCTATGAGATTGGCGCAGGAACTTCGGAGATCCGCCGAATGCTCATTGGGCGTGAGCTTTTCAAAGAGACTGCGTAACCCACAAAATAATATCTGATCGGCGAAATCACGTCGGTCAGATTATCCATTTGCGGCCTTGGTGTCGTCGGATCTGTCATCAAACACGACGAACTCATGCGCAATCGACCATTCGATAAGGTGGCGGTAAATCTCATCGACATATTTTTCGTGAATGGCGTGAAGCGAGGTCGTTGAATCAGTCATAGCCGCTGCCGTTTTCTTGGCTTTTGCGACGACGTCCTCTATGCGCGCGGGGTCTCGAACCTGATCGCGTCGCGGTTTTATATGGCCAGCTTGGCGGATATATTCGAGACGCTCAAGCAGGAGCGGCACGATCAAACGATCAACGCGATCGATCTCCTCGCGGACCTCCGCCATCGTCACGCAACTTTTGGCCGTTAACGCCATGCTTATCCCTTTATACCGAACGCCTTACCAGGCTCATCCGCTCTGAGGTTGCTATAGCCTAGTCAGCTGTACCTACGACATCGTCAAGCCGTCGCAGCCTGCGCCCGGCAAGGGCGCGAATGCTGCAGTCCGCCCCCGATTGTTTTATGCGGGCGCATTGCGCGGTCGCCGCGTCGAATCCGTCAAATCCGTGGAGAATCAAGCGGTATAGACTTCCGTTTTCATCGGTTTGAACTGTTTCCACCGCCAAATCTGTTGGGTCAAAAAGCGAAGATTGTGTGGCAAGTCGCTGTGCCCCGATTTCAAGCTTATCAAGCTGGCGATAAGCAGCGATTTGCACCCCATGGCTACCCCATTGGTCAGCTTGTGGCAAAGACGCGGTATCGGGTTTGATTCTTGTCTCTGGCGAAGATGCGACAGGCTCAGTTTTTGGCACGTTAGAAACGGGAACTGATTCTGGCAATGGCTTGGCGAACTCATTCGTCTGCGTGGGCGGCAATCGATCCAAAAAAACGGCAAATGCCTGGTCTTTGTTGCTGAGCTCCGCGAGACGGTTCAAAAAAGGTCGGCTCACCGCAAGTTCTTCCTCGGTCGAAACGCTGGCCAAAACGGTTTCCGCCGCATCCTGCTGACCCGACAGCGCATAAATATAACTGAGAGCGCGGCGCGCGCTCGTTAGGCGCTCGGCGTCATTTGAAAACGGACGAAGCAGCTCAACTGCAGTTGCATAGTCTTCGGTCACCCCGAACGAGAGCGCGAGCGACCGGCTTAATCCGAAATCCTGGGGGGCTTGGTCGAGCCCACGCGCGTAGATGACCTGGGTGGCACCGTCGGCGTCGATGGTCCGC
>JBCDDR010000170.1:0-5858 GCA_039180205.1 Pseudomonadota bacterium
CGAAACAGCTGGCGCGCGGCCTCCAGTACCTTAAGGCGGGTTTCATTCGGCCTATGTCGGCGCGTTGGTGCGGAAGCACCCTGCTTTCTTTTGTCGATCTGCTCGAGTGCCCGATGCATTGCAGATAGATGAGCCGACGCCGGTTGGTCGATATCTCGACCGTGGCGATCGCGCGCGTCCGTTTGGTTCTTCTGCTGTCCGATTACCATGAGCCGCCCAAAACCTACAACCAGCCTGCCTGCATAAAGAAGACAGGCGTTTTTGAGTACAACTCAGATATATGAGTTTGACTCAAAAGACAATGGTTGGGCCTTGAAAAAATTCGGGGATGAGGCGTTTGCATGGGCAGGAAAGCATCGACCCGACGCGATATAGTCTTTTATCATCACCAGACAAATTTTGTGGAGATGAGGCAATTTGGGGTCCGTTCATGCGCCAAGCAGAACCCCATGCAAACGCATTTACGAAACCCCAATAGCGCACGTGCAACCGACATTTGCCAATTGAGCATCCACGTCGACATCTGGGATATGGCGTCGGTTTTTTTTGCCCATAAACCGTCCACCGTTGCGACCGGCCTTTCAACCCCACCTAAGGAATTGATTTATAGCATAATCTTTCGGGGTATTTTTTTAGCCTGAAAAGCTACGCTATTGTTCCTGAATGGGAAAGAAACTCACAGCGCAGCAAAAGCTGGCTCAGCAGAAGTCACCAAAAAAGGTTCGCCTGGAATATGATTTCTCGGGCCTGAAAGCGGGCTCATTGATGTTTGTGGGCACGCCGCAAATCATCAATGACTTTGTCAAAGCCATTCCCTACGGAGAAACCCGCACGATCACTGCCATGCGACGTCAGCTTGCGCGCAGGCGCGGCTGTGACGACACCTGCCCTGTTTCAACCGCCTTTTTTGTGAGGACCGTTGCTGTAGCCGCGCTGGAAGATATTGATGCAGGGAAACCCATTTCTGACGTGACGCCTTTCTGGCGACTCATATCCTCAAAAGACAAAGTCGCGGCCAAGCTTCCCATCGACCCCGAATGGATCGATTTGCAGAGAAAGCTCGAAAAAGAAGGGGATCACCAATGAAAAAAGCCTTTTATGTGAGTTTCATTGCACTTGTGGTGATCGGGATTGGTTATGCGGTTTGGCTTCCATCGGAACGCACAGCAACGAAGCGTATACGTTTTGACCTCGCTTGCACAGATATATGGGACGTCTACCGCGATGTCGAAAGCCAAGGTGACTGGCGTGCCGACATTGAAACAATTGAAATCGTGAGTGCGACGAACCCAAGAGCGTGGATTGAACATTTTGAGCAGGGACCGGATATCAAATTCACAGAAATATCGTCCGCGGCGGGCCAGAATCTGAGATTGGCGTTTGAAGCCGAGGGCTTTTTCACAGGTTCCTATAACGCCAGCTTTAGAGAGGATGAGAAAGGTTGCCTCGGAACATTCACCGAGACCGTCTACCTGGAGAGCCTCTGGTCAAAGATAATGTCTTATCTGTTTTTCGACCTCGAAGAGGCAATTGACCTCTATGCGGAAAGTGCGGCTTCGGAAGCTCGGAACCGTTCCCCGCAAATACCCTAACGTCGGCAACATGCCTCGCCAGCTTCGGACGACGCGCGCATTCTTTACGATCGCGGTTTCAGTTCGCGAACGGGGCTCAGACCCTAATTCTTTATACCCAGAAACCGGATTGTCTGCGCAAGTGAATTGAAGATGCCGTGCGCAAAGATGAGGGGAAGGATGTTTCTGCGCCCGAACCAGAGATACAGCAACGCAAACGCCAGACCCGCCGCACCGGTGATCAGCGCCCCGTGCATGCCCTGATAATAGTAATGCCGATAGCCAAAGAAGATTGACGAAACCAGTACCGCAACAAGATCCGCGCGGAGGCCGCCGCCAAGAAAGCGGCTTGATCGATCAATGATAAACGCCCGAAACAACAACTCTTCAAAAAAGGAACCATGCGTCCAGACCAGGAGCATAACGCCAATATAGGCCACTACGTTCCCTTCTATGTGATCAAAGCGTCCGCTCGTGCCGACGTCGTCGAAAAGAAGATCTGCAACTATCTGCATGGATTGGGTCGCGGCGATGAAGACAACCATTGTGAGCAGCGTGAGGCCAAAGGTTCTTAACCAGCTTTTTGGCCAACGCAGTCCAAGCTCGCGCCAGCCTGACCCGCGCCGCCAGAGCAGATAGGACGCTGCCGCCATCGCGCTGAAGGTCAATGCGGGGCCAGCATAGAGATAGGTAAATGGCAAAAGTGACTGTTTCACCGCCACAAGGGTCGCGACAACGATCAGCAGATCACGAAGCGCACGCCAATCCCATCTTGCGGAATCCTTAGGAGCATCATCATTTAAGGGAGTATTATTCTGCACGAAACTTGACCCAAGGCTGCCCTACTTAAACAATCAGGCTAAGGCATAAAAAAAGATCTGTAACACATTCAGAAGGCTTCGACCTGTATGTATTGGGCTTAACTGAAACTGCGCATCCGGTGCCGAACATGTCCGGGGTCGGCACTCTCTACCTTCTCATCGAATAGGAGAAATGTCTGCTTCCCTGCCAAACCTGCGACAAGCTTACACCTGGCGCGAATGGCCTTCCCAATAGGGCGCGCGAAGGTCTTTTTTCAAAACCTTGCCGGTTAGATTGCGCGGTAGTTCCTTCATGATTTCAATCCGCCGGGGGATCTTGAAGCCTGCCAAACGTTCGCGACAAAATGCGGTCAATGCGTCCTTATCAACGGTGCCCGGCTTCGCCTCGACAATGCAGGCCATAACGGTTTCACCCCAGGTTTCATCGGGCACCCCGATAACCGCAGCGTCGGCGATGCCCTCGTACGCGTAGAGTACATCCTCAATCTCTTTCGGGTAAATGTTTTCCCCGCCCGACAGGATCATGTCTTTGATACGGTCTTCCACATAGAGGAACCCGTTTTCATCGATCCGCCCTGCGTCACCCGTGTGAAGCCAACCGCCTTTGAGGGTTTTTTCGGTTTGCTCGGGCAGCTTCCAATAGCCATTCATCAGCTGCGGGCCACGGGCAAGAATTTCGCCAACTTCGCCCGGGGGGAGCGCTTTCCCGTCGGGATCAACGACTTTGATTTCGGTCCCCGGAACGGGCCGCCCTGCCGACAACAGAAGCGATTCCTGCCCATTGAGTGCGCGCGCATGATCGCGTGAAGTCAGCACCGTAATCACCGCAGAGGCTTCGGTTTGGCCATAGCCCTGGTAGAAATCACATTTGAAAACCTGCATCGCCTTGCGCAAGACTTCAGGTGCAATCGGTGATGCGCCATAACTGATCACCTTTAGATTTGAATAATCCCGCGCCGCGACGTCGGGCACAAACGCCAGACAGGCTTGTAAAATCGCAGGGACAGACACCGCTGCAACGACCTTTCCGCTGCCTAGCGCATCAACAAAGGCGACCGGGTCGAAATCGGATTGCATGACAATGGTCAGGCCATCGCGCATCGCATTGATCGCATAGCCAGCACCTGCCGCATGATAGAGTGGCAGAACCAAAAGCACATGATCCCCGGGTGAGGGTCGATACTCAGCTGCCGCCATGGATTGGATCGCATTCGCAATCACCCCCTTATGGCTTAACTCGGCACCTTTTGGTCGCCCTGTCGTCCCTGAGGTATATAGTTGATAGAAGGCGTCTGCCTCGCTGCGCCCCTCCTGAACATACGGGTCCACATCACCGCCGCCCTTGGCATTTACCCAGGCGGCAAAACCATCGCTGCCCTCATCGCCGAATACGACGGTGGTTTTCACGGCGGTGAGATCATCCGCAATCGTTGAAAGCGGTGCACGGTGCTCTTCATCGACAAAAAGCAATTTCGCGTCGGTATCATTGATGATGTAGGCGAGTTCGACAGGTGCGAGCCGATAATTGAGCGCGACCGCGACCGCGCCGGTCATCGACCCCGCGAGAAACGCCACAAGCGTTTCGACCCGATTTTTGGAGAGCATGCAAAAGCGGTCTCCCACCCCGAGCCCTTCCCCAATCAGCGCCTTGGCGAAAGCCTCTGCGCGCGCAAGTACATCGGCGTAACAATAGGCTTCGTCGCCATGCAACAGCATCGGCACCTCACCACGTACGGTTGCGTGAAAACGGAAAGAATCATGAATATACATCGCCGAGGGCCCCCAAATGAGCATGCTGCAAACGGCCACCTTATTTTCCGGCGGCTTCGCTACGGTCTGATACTGTCGATACCCTTGCCAGGTCTTTGTGCGCTCATTAAACCGGGTCTGATATGAAATTCAAAATATTTCGCGTTGGAATAGCCACTGAGGCGATATCTCTTGCCATGGCCCTTGCCCACTTGCCGAGTAAATCATGACCGAGTTCACCGAAAAGCGCTTCACTACCGAAGATGGACTTTCGCTCTACTACCGCGACTATCCGGCGGCCACGGATGCAAAAGACCCTCTCACGCTGTTGTGCATGCCGGGCCTCACGCGTTCGTCTTTCGATTTTGAGCCGCTTGCTGCGTATTTGGCGGGGGGGCGGTATCGTATCCTATCGGTTGATTTGAGAGGGCGGGGCAAATCTGATTATGCCGAAGACCCGATGACCTATATCCCGCTCACTTATGTGAAGGACATTGAACAGTTGTTGCGCGCGGAAAAGCTCGAGCGCGTCGTTTTGATCGGCACCTCGCTCGGGGGGATTTTGTCGATGACACTTGCTGGCGTATCGCGCGCGCGCCTGGCAGGCGTGGTTCTGAATGACATCGGCCCCGAGATCGACCCCGCCGGGCTCGACCGGATCACACGGTATGTCGGCAAGACCAGCAGCTTTGAAACGTGGGAGGAAGCGGTCGAGGCGACTCGTGCAATCAATGCCGGATCATTTCCCGACTATGGCCCCGAAGATTGGCTGGCGATGGCCCGTCGCACATTCCGCGAGGGCGATGATGGATTGATCCATCCGAATTATGATCTGAACATCGCGGTTCCTTTTTCGAAAGGCGCCTCCGCGCCGGCCAACGATCTGTGGCCTTTTTTTATGGCGCTCAAGGGGCTGCCCACCCTCGTTGTTCGCGGTGAAACCTCGGATATTTTAAGCGGAGAAACCGTGACAGCGATGAAAGCGCGTTATCCCAAACTCGAAACCCTGACGGTGCCCGGACGCGGACACGCACCCTACCTTGACGAGCCGGTGGTGCCGCCAAGGATCAAGTCTTTCTTGGATGAGATCCCAGGCAAGCGGGGCACCGCGCGGACACTTTGGGCAAAGGTAGTTGCTGCCTATCATTTGGGCCGGATCATCAAGATCATGCGGAAGTCAGCCGCATGAGGGTGTTTTCCACAGATCATCATCTGCTTCACAAGCCGAGCTTCGAACTCAAAAAAGGTGTGCCGGGACCTCCCTATGATGATGGGAGCCGGGTTGCGCGGATCAGGGACGCGCTGAAAACGCTGGGGTGCGCCTGGGAGGCTCCCGCCGATTTCGGGGAGGCCCCCATTCGTGCCGTTCACGATGATGATTATGTCGATTTCCTCAAAACGATTTGGGGGGACTGGGAAGCTGAAGGCGAGAGCAATGACCTTCTGCCCCTGATGTGGCCGGTCGAGGGCCTGCGCACTGATGTCGCCCCACAGACTGTTGATGGCCGTATGATCAAATATGCATTTGATTCTGGAACGGCGATCACCGCTGGAACATGGGCTGCGAGCTATGCCGCTGCACAATGCGCGATCGCCGCTGCGGAAGCTGCTCAGCGCGACGGTCTCGCCTATGCCCTTACAAGACCGCCGGGACACCACGCCATGCGCGGTCATTATGGCGGATATTGCTTTCTGAACGGCGCCGCGATCGCAGCCC
>JBCDDR010000171.1:0-5818 GCA_039180205.1 Pseudomonadota bacterium
ACATGATCCAGTTCCTGGAGCATCATGGCGTCGCGGCGCGGCACGAACCTCTGAAAACAACCCATGGTGACGGCGAAACGCTTGTGGGCTCTGCGGCGAACCTGGGGGCCGATCTTTTGCTATGTGGCGCCTATTCACGCGGGCGACTGCAGGAATGGATTTTTGGCGGTGTCACGACACACTTGCTTGCAGAAACCGACGTGCCGGTATTGATGATGCATCACTGACGTATGGTGGCTGCGATCGCCATGCTTCCGACGCCTTGAAAGTAAGACCTGATCAATCGGGTCTAAAACCCGGCCCTTAAGCAACCTTGCCCGCAGCTGCCAGCCGCTTTGCGCGTCTGCGTTGCACACTCGATTGAATGCCCATTGCTTCACGATATTTCGCGACGGTTCGCCGAGCGATTTCAACACCCTGAACCCGCAACAACTCGACAATCTTATCATCCGACAGCACGGCATCGACATCCTCTTTTTCGATCATCTCACGAATGCGGTCGCGCACCGATGTCGAGGAGTGCGCATCATCGCCACGGGCGGTTGAGGGAATGCTCGTGGTAAAAAAGAACTTCAGCTCGAACACGCCGCGATTCGTCGCAATATATTTGTTGGACGTGACGCGGCTGATGGTACTTTCATGCATATCGACCGCCTCGGCGATCATGCGCAGAGTAAGCGGCTTCAGATGTCTCAGACCGTGTTCGAAAAACCCTTCCTGAAGGCGAACAATCTCGCTTGAGACTTTCAAGATTGTCTGCGCGCGCTGGTCGAGCGCTTTGACGAGCCAATTCGCGTTTGCAAGGCATTCCGACAGAAAAACCTTATCCTCTTCGCGCGACGACCGGGTGGAAAGCTCGGTGTGGTAACGTCGGTTTACCAGAACCCGGGGAAGCGTGTCTGTATTCAGCTCAACTTGCCAAATCCCATGCTGGCTGCGGCTTAGAAAAATATCAGGCACCACAGCATCGGCGAGGCGGTGGTCGAAAGCCAACCCCGGACGGGGATCAAGCTCGCGGATTTCCTCGATCATATCCATAAGGTCTTCATCACCGACCTCACAAATACGCTTGAGTTCGACCATATCCTGTCGGCCAAGCCGGTCGAGATTATCAAGAAGCAACTCCATCGCGGGATCGAGGCGATTACGATCGCGTTGCTGAATTTTCAGACATTCGCTGAGCGACCGCGCGCAAACCCCGCTCGGGTCAAAGCGCTGCATCATTTCCAGTACGCCTTCAACCGCCTCCAGGGGTGCACCAAGCCGGTCCGCCACCTCCGCCAGGTTCACCTGAATGTACCCGTTCGCATCGACAAGATCGCAAAGATACTGGCCGATTATGAGCTCGCGCTGCGTTTTCGCGGCGATCCGCAGCTGTTCAAGCAGATGATCTGTGAGTGTGACCGCACTGGCGACCTGCCGCTCGCTATCATCATCACCCTGCCAGCTGCCTAACCCGGAGCCGGCACCGCCGCCCTCACCGTTGAGCGAAAGACTGCCGGATTGAGGTTGGTCGATGGCGGCGTCGTGGTGGAAGACGTCAGCATTGAAATCAGCATCAACCGGTTGATCATTCACCGATTTCCCTGGTTGATCAGTGAGAAAATCGTCCGCTGCGGGTTCTCGTTTCAAATCCCCATCGGGGCTTTCACCGCCAGACTCGATTCCGTTCATGCCCTCCTGTGGCAAACGGTCGTCGGCACCGCGATCGGTATCACCCTGAGCGATCTCGAGAAGCGGGTTTTTTTCCAGCTCCGACGCAAGAAACTGCGTGATCTCCAGATTGGTCAGTTGCAACAGCTTGATCGCCTGCTGCAATTGCGGCGTCATAACAAGCTGCTGGCTCTGTTTTAAATCTAATCGCGGTGACAACGCCATATCGGGGCCCGAATGTTTCGATGCAAATCCTCGCGTCACTGCCAAGACACGCGGTAATGACGGCGACGAAACCGTGACCTTAACGCGAAAATCCTTGGCCAAGGTAAACGCGGCGAACTTCATCGTTTTCTACGAGTTCGCTGGGTGTACCTTCAAACAGTTTGTGACCATCGTAGATGATACAGGCGCGGTCAATGATGTCCAACGTCTCGCGTACATTGTGATCGGTGATCAGAACACCGATGTCGCGGTCCTTCAAGTGTGCGACCAGATCGCGAATATCCGAAATTGAAATCGGGTCAATTCCCGCAAACGGCTCATCCAACAACATAATCGACGGATGAGCGGCAAGGGCGCGGGCAATTTCGCAACGCCTGCGTTCGCCACCCGACAAGGCGAGCGCGGGCGCTGTACGCAGATGGGAAATCGAAAACTCATCGAGAAGCGCTTCCAGCCGTTCTGTACGTTTTGCGCTATCGGGCTCGCTCACCTCAAGAACCGAGCGAATATTCTGCTCGACCGTCAATCCGCGAAAAATCGATGTTTCCTGTGGCAAATAGCCAAGCCCGCGCTTCGCCCTGCGGTACATGGGGAGCGGTGTGATGTTACGACCATCGAGCAAAATACGGCCTGCATCCGGTTTGATCAGACCCATGATCGAATAAAAGCATGTGGTCTTACCCGCGCCATTTGGCCCCAAAAGGCCCACAACCTCACCGCGCCGCACCGTCAATGAGATCGATTTGAGGACCGTTTTGCGTCCGTAGGCCTTGGCGATATCTTCAACCACCAGCCCCCGCGCACGATCCGCCGATGGGTGCGGTGTGAGCGTGGCCCCGCGCGCGGATGTATCAAAATCGGGTTGGCTGAGTTTTGTCATGGCTTGTTGTCATCTTGTGAAGCCGCGGGAGACCGACTGGATGGCGGTACCGAAAACTGGCCGCGCACCCGCGCACCGCGACCCGTACGCCCATCGAGCTTGGCAAGCCCCGTGCGAAGATCGAGCTCAAGTCGCGTACCCTGGATCACAGTTTCGCCCCGCGTGAGTTTGACCGCGCCCCCCATCGTCACCAATTCGCGTTCAATATCATAGATGCCCCAGTCTCCTTCAACGCGTTCTGAAGGCGAATTCAGCTTGACGCGTCCCTGAACATCGAGCCGGGTAATCGGCACATTGGCACTTTCGCTTGGCTCATAATAGACCCTCAGGCTGTCGGCAAAAAGCTTTAGCCGCCCCTGGGTGACTTCCACCATACCACCAAAAAGGGCCACGTTTTCGCGTTCGCGAACTTCTACCTGCTCAGCTGAGATGTCGATTGGCTGATCAACATCATGCTGTTTAAGGGCAGACAGTGTTTGCGCGGCAGCTGGTAAGGCCAAGGATAATACAAACACCAAAAGACACGTCCGCATACCCCACGTCACAGCAGTTCTGATCATGGCTGTTCCTTCGACTGGTTATCAGTTGACGGGGTGTCCGGTGTCTCACTCACTGCAGAGGTGGGCGGCGCCAGATCAACGGGGCGTTGGCCGAGCGGGTCAAGCTTTGCAATCACACCGCCGGTGAAGCGAAACACGTGGTTTTCGAGGACGGCTGAAAAGCCCTGGGCTGCAAACTGCCCAAATCGGCTTGTCGCGGTTACCGGCTCGCGACTCTCCAGAATGCGGGTGCGCAAATCAACGGTTACATCCCCCGCCAGGAGCCGCGTGCCCCCATCATCTCGGATCTGTGCAGGCGCTGCCAACTCAAGCTCTTCATCAACGATATCATAAATGCCCCCCGGTGATCGTGCGACCGCTTGGGGGGAACCAGCAGGACCGAGGCGCGCGGATAAACCCTGCAAAGACACCGGCGCATTTTTGTCGCCGCGCTGGGTGACCGCGTCCGCCGTGACCGTAAAGGGTCGACCTTCGGCATCCAATCCGCGATAGACCGGTGCATGCATGGCGAGGCGGCTCGGGCTGATCTCAACCGAGTTCACTGAAAGAACAAATGAGAGCTCACGCGCGCGAATTGAGGGCCACGCAACAATCAGGACAGCAATCATACCCGCGATCACAGGCAGCGCCCAACGGGCAATACGCACCCAGAGATCATAACCACCGCGCCGCCCGTCATCAGTGAAAGGCGGCGATGTCGCGAACGTCTGGGCCGACCCTGGCGCACCCGGCCAGGCCCCGGAAGACTGATCCTGCAGCTTGTCGGTCGCCACGGCGGGTCCTTTTTCCTCGGTTTTCAGCAACGCATTGATCAGCTGTGGGCAAAAATATCCTGATCTGGCCACCCCCGCAAATCGAGCGCTGCCCGCGTTGGCAAAAATTGAAAACATGCCGCCGCCAGCTTCGAGCGCCCTTCGCGGGCAAGCCGTTCTTCCAATACGGCCATCAATTGATGGAGATAAAGCACGTCAGATGCGGCATAATTTTGTTGCGCGTCGCTCAAGACATCGGCCCCCCAGTCTGAGCTTTGCTGTTGCTTGGAAAGATCAACCCCCAAAAGCTCGCGGCAAAGGTCTTTCAACCCGTGCCGGTCTGTATAGGTCCGTGTCAGGCGGGACGCGATTTTGGTGCAATAGACCGGCGCACACGTCACCCCCAGATACTGCTCGATCACCGCGATATCAAAACGCGCGTAATGAAAAATCTTAAGCTTGCGCGGGTTCGCCAGCATCGCGGACAAATTGGGAGCTTGATAGGGCTGGTTCGCCGAAAACTTAACGAGATGCGCGTCGCCATCGCCCGCTGATATTTGCACAACACAAAGCCGATCGCGATGCGGATGAAGGCCCATCGTCTCTGAGTCAACCGCAATGGTTTTCGCGTCAGCCATAACGTCAGCGGGGAGGTCACCCTCGTGAAGGTAAACGGTCATAAGTCTCACAAATCCCTACAGTGATCGAGATAGCTTGCAGGGACCAAACATTAATTCCTGGGTGAGCACAAGCAGCAATGCCGCCCATCCCGGTTGAAGAGAGATGAGCGACATGCGTGTTTTTTCGTTTGTAAATTAAGCAGGCAGATCAAACAACAAAGCCTCAACCCCTTGGTGACCCGCGCGCAATGTGATCGGCGTAGTCAGCGACATCGCAACACCGTCGCCTGATACAAGATCGTGTTCATCCAACCCGCCCGCGCCCTTTGCGATTTGCAGCCAGTGCCGACGACCCGCCGCAGGCGTGATCTCAATCGCTTCACCCTCAGACAATCGGGCGGCAAACAGGCGCGCATCCTGTTTCATCCTCAATGCGCCATCGGTGCCATCTGGATCGACAAGCAATCGCCAGTGGCCGGGGGTCTGGTCCGCCGATAACGCCTCCTGCTGATACCCTGGTTCCCCGCCTTTCGTTGAGGGTTCAATCCAGATCTGCAGCATATGCGTGGTCTGATCGGACATATCGTTGAATTCGCTATGGCGAATGCCGCGGCCCGCCGACATCATCTGTACCTCGCCGGGGCGGATGACCGAGCCATTGCCGAGCGAGTCCTTGTGGGCCACGGCACCGTCGAGCACGTAAGTTATGATTTCCATATCGCGGTGGCCATGGGTCTCAAAGCCCTTCGCCGGTGCGATCCAGTCCTCATTGATCACCCGGAGTGGCCCAAATCCCATATGAGCGGGGTCATAATAGTGACCAAATGAGAATGTGTGTCGGCTATCAAGCCAATCGAACCGCGCATGCCCACGGTCTCCCGCCTTGCGGATTGTGATATGATTATTCATGTTTTGTCTCCCATTTCGGATGAGGCTCTCAAGCTTCGCCTCAGTCATACACACCAAATGATGCACATGTCCGTATGGGGAAGAGCCCAAGCGAAGGCTGGTTTGTTTCTGGTTGCGGAACAATAACCACCCGGCGACACTCACCTGACGACCCTATTGGTATGGAACGCCATTTTCGGGGAGCTGGATCCGGGATATCGGGGTTTCGCCGCCACCAAC
>JBCDDR010000172.1:0-5796 GCA_039180205.1 Pseudomonadota bacterium
ACACCGGCTACCATGGTGCCCGAGGCCGTAGGTGAGGTGATGGAAGAACTGATTTCAGTTCCCTTGGTCGATCTCGCTTTTACCCGCAGTGGCGACAAGGGAGATAAGGGGAACGTCGGGATTTACCCGCGCGATCCTCGTTTTCTACCCTTCATATGGGCTTCGCTCGACGAGACATCAATCGCGAAGGCTTTCGCCCATGTGCTTGATGATACTTCGGGCGTGCAGACCCAGATTGAGCGTTTTTACTTGCCCGGCCTTCCCGCGATGAACATCCTCATGCGCGCAGCGTTGGGCGGCGGGGGCACCGGCTCTCTCCGCACCGACCCCCAAGGCAAGGGCTATTCGCAAATCGCACTCGCTATGCCGGTTCAGGTGCCCAAGGCGCTCATTTCAGCCGCCCGTGCCGCATAACCTATCGAGAGACTTAGCTATGACCCCATTTGCCACCCGGCTTAATCCATCTAGCGATGACTTTTCGGCGAACCGAGAGAAGCAACTGGCCTTACTCGATCGGCTCGAGGCATTGATGACGCGGGCGGCTACGAAATCTGAAGAGCGTCGCGCACGATTTGAAGAACGCGGGCAACTCACCCCGCGCGAACGGCTGGCGCGGCTCCTAGATCCGGGTATGCCATTTCTCACGCTCTTCCCGCTGGCGAACTATCTGGTCGATAAAGCTGATCCGGAGAGTTCACTCGCGGGGGCAAGCGCGCTTGCGGGGATTGGATTTGTGAGCGGAACCCGCGTCATGGTGCTGGTCGATGATAGCGGTATCGCGGCGGGGGCGATGACCGAAAAGTCGCTCGATAAAGTCCTGAATTGCCTTGATATGGCGCGCGATTTGAAGCTGCCCTTTGTTCATTGTGTCGAAAGCGCGGGTGCCGATCTCAAAAACTATCGTGTCGAACTTTGGGCGCATGGTGGTGCTGTGTTTGCAAAACTTGCCCGGTTGAGTGCGGCAGGTATCCCGACATTCACCATTCTCCACGGCCCTTCAACCGCGGGTGGCGCTTATATGCCCGGTTTGTCTGACTATGTCATCGCTGTCGAAGGGCGCGGTCGCGCTGCCCTTGCGAGTGCGGCACTCGTTCGTGCTGCCACCGGGGAGGTTGTTGAAGAAGAGCCTTTGAGCGGTGCCCGCATGCACGCCGAAGTCTCGGGGCTTGTGGAATATCTGGCCGATGACGATGCGCACGCCCTTCGCCTTGCCCGAAAGCTCGTCGGTCAGCTTGGCTGGAACCGGTCAGTCCGATCGACATTGGAAGCAGATCACGACGGTTTCCGCGAACCTGTATTTCATCCTGAGGAAATCCTTGGCCTCATCCCGCGTGATTATCGCACACCCTATGATGTGCGCGAACTCGTTGTGCGCATTGTCGATGGTTCTGAATTTGTCGATTTCAAACCCGATTACGGGATAAGTACAATCTGTATGCAGGCCGAGGTGATGGGGCGTCCGGTCTCCATCCTCGGGAATAACGGGCCCATTGATCCCGACGGTGCCACGAAGGCTGCGCAGTTTATTCAGCTTGCCGACCAGTCCGAAACGCCGCTGGTCTTCCTGAACAACACGACGGGATACATCGTGGGAGAGGCTGCGGAGCGTGCGGGCATGATCAAACATGGCTCAAAAATGATCCAGGCGGTTGCGAACGCGCGCGTGCCCAAAATCACTTTCTACGTCGGCGGCAGCTTTGGCGCAGGGAATTATGGCATGTGCGGGCTTGGGTTCGATCCAGACTTTCTGTTTGCCTACCCACAGTCGGTTTCGGGTGTGATGGGCGGTATGCAGGCAGCCAAAACCATGAGTCAGGTGATGGCAGGGGCTGCGAAACGGCGCGGTCACGAGCTTGATCCCAAGGCCGTTGCCGCGCAGGAAGCGATGCTCGCCGAACACTTCGATAAACAGTCCGACGCCTTTTATACCTCAGGCCGCATGCTCGACATGGGGATCATCGATCCGCGTAAGACCAGGCATGTGCTCGGCTTTGCGCTTGAAACGCTTTCCGAGGCCGCCGCGCGGACATTGAAACCGAACGCCTTTGGTGTGGCGCGGATGTAAGGATTATACTTGTGGATACCAAGCCAATGGTGAACCCGATCCACCGCATTCTCGTTGCCAACCGCGGCGAAATTGCATGCAGGGTCATCGCCTCAGCCAAGGCCCGCGGCATTTTTTCGGTCGCAATCTACAGTGATGCTGATCGCGGTGCGCCGCATGTCCGTCTCGCCGATCAGGCAATCCAAATCGGACCCGCACGCGCGAGCGAAAGCTATCTGAATATCGAAAAGATTGTGAAGGCGGCGCAACAATCAGGCGCGGAAGCCATTCACCCCGGCTATGGATTTCTGTCTGAAAATGCCGCTTTTCGAGATGCATGTGACGCGGCGGGGATTACCTTCATCGGTCCAAAGGCGCATGCGATCCACCTGATGGGTGATAAGGCCGAGGCGCGCCGTCATGTGGCCCATCATAATGTGCCGCTTATTCCCGGTTTTGATGAACCAGGTCATGATGATGCACGCCTGACCGAAGAAGCCGAGCGCATCGGGTTTCCGCTTATGGTGAAAGCGTCGGCGGGCGGTGGCGGGCGCGGCATGCGCCGGGTTGAAACCCCGGAAGGATTGAGCGAAGCACTGACCCGCGCGCGCGACGAAGCGATGGGCGCTTTCGGTGATGACGCACTGATCCTGGAACGCGCATTAGATAATGTGCGCCATGTGGAAATTCAGGTATTAGCCGATGCCCATGGAAATTGCGTTGCCCTTGGAGAGCGCGACTGCTCGGTTCAGCGACGGCACCAAAAGGTGATTGAGGAAGCCCCGAGCCCCGCGGTGGACGAAGATTTGCGCAATCGCATGGGCGAGGCCGCCGTCCGTGCCGCAAAATCGGTCGATTATGTTGGGGCGGGAACGGTGGAGTTCCTGCTTGATCATCAGGAAAATTTCTATTTTCTCGAAATGAATACAAGGCTCCAGGTCGAGCATCCGGTCACCGAAATGGTCACGGGGCTTGATCTTGTCGATCTCCAAATCGCCATTGCTGAGGGCGCGCCGCTTCCCTTCACCCAGGATGATGTCGTGATTCAGGGGCATGCGATTGAGGTCAGGCTATACGCTGAAGACCCGGCAGCCGGATACTTACCCCAGTCCGGGCCGATTGAGTTGTGGTCGCCCCCCGTCGCCGCGCCTGGTGTGCGCGTCGATGATGGTATCGAAAGTGGTCAGATCTTGCCCGCGGATTATGACGCGATGGTTGCCAAGATTGTCGCCCACGGACCCACGCGAGACCGCGCCCGCGCCCGCCTGATTGCTGCCCTTGGGGAGACGCATTTGATCGGTCCTTCGCATAATCTCGCCTTTTTGAGCGATTGTTTGGCGCATGATGGCTTTGCCCGCGGTACGGCCACCACGGGATTTCTGGCGGAAGCATTTCCTGATGGATGGCGGCGTCGCGACCCCTCGCGCGCAGAATGGTCACTGGCGGCAGCGCTCAGCTATGCTGTGGATGCTCAAACGGCATATCATGCAGCTGTCGGCGTCAGCGCGAGTCTGTTGGGCTGGGCCAGTCACGGTGTGCTCAATACTCCTTATGTGTTGCGATCGTTGCATGCGGGCGAGGGCGATGTGATGCGTTTCGGCGTGCGTGCAGCGGGCGCGAGCAATCAGGAGGAGGGGTGGCATATCCAGGTTGAGGATCGGGAAAACACATGTGATGTGAGCGTGGAAGCGCTCGTCGATCCAAATAAAGCGTTTTGCTTCACTGCGATCATCGATGGTATCCGGTGTGGAGGAGTCGCCTGGCGGCACAAACCTGGCGGCCTCACGCTTTCAATCTACGGCGTCACACATGTGTTTGAGGATGCCGACGTCGCCGGTGGTAAATCCGGTAACGCCGCATTGGAAACTGAGATTAAGGCCCCGATGCACGGCGAAGTGCGCGAGGTGTCGGTGGGAGAGGGGGCTACCGTCGCCACCGGTGATGTGCTCGCGGTTGTTGAAGCGATGAAGATGCAGCATCCACTGACAGCCTTGGGCGCCGCGCGCGTTGAGGCGGTCATGAGCAAACCCGGTGATCAGGTGCGTGCAGGGCAGTTGCTGATGACACTTACCCCCGTTGAGGGGGAGGAAAGATGAGTTCCCCACCCCTACAAGCGAATGCGCCCGCATCGGGGCTTGCCGACGAAGCGCAGAAACTGAACGCATTGCTCTCTGACCTTAGGGAGGCCGACTTTGCACGCGTGACCAAGTTCAAAGCCTGGACGGCGAACGACATTCTTGCGCATCTGTATACGTGGGATAAAGCGGCGCTCATGACGCTCAATGATCCGCCATTGTTTCGCCAATTCATGGGGGATGTGATGCAGGCTATGCAACAACCCAATGGCTGGCGTCGCTTCGAGCATGAGACCGCAGCGGTTCAAGGGCATGATCTCCGGTTACGCTGGCTTGAACAATCGCAAATGGTCGACGACCGCTATGGCAAGGCCGACCCCAAAGCCCGCGTTGAATGGGCCGGGCCTTCTATGAGCGTTCGCTCGAGCGTGACCGCGCGGTTGATGGAGCTTTGGTCACACGCTCAAGCGCTCTACGATCTTTTCGGGATAACGCGTCAGGATGGCGACGCGCTCAAGAACATCGCGCAACTCGGCATCAATACCTTCGGATGGACTTTCAAAAACCGCGGGCTCCCCGTGCCGGAAATCCGGCCATACGTATTGCTCGTTTCTCCAAGTGGGGCCGAATGGTCCTGGCCAACCGAATCTCCCAGCTCTCAGGATATGATAAAGGGCTCCGCGACCGAGTTTTGCCAGGTGGTGACACAAACGCGAAATATCGCCGACACATCGCTTGTGGTTGATGGCGATGTTGCCGAGACGTGGATGGCGATCGCTCAGTGTTTTGCCGGGCCGCCACATGATCCACCCGCGCCCGGCTCTCGCGGGCCCGAATGACCCAATTGCAAAAAGGACATTGCTATGGCTGACCGAGATCCCGTTGGTACGAAGCAGGCCCTGCCGGGACCCACCGGCGGCGACAATCCTTTTGACTTTGATCGCCGGTACAAAAGCCCTGCATATACTGAAGATCATGATGCCTGGCGCGCAACTTTACGCCGGTTTGTCGAGGCTGAAATCATTCCCCATATCGATGATTGGGAAGAGGCGGGCACCTTCCCGCGCGACCTTTACACAAAAGCGGCGGTGATTGGTTTGTTAGGTTTGGGTTTCCCCGAAGAATGGGGCGGTACCCCGGTCAATGACCCTTACTTTGGCCTGGTAACGGCTGAAGAAATGGCGCGCACAGGCTCCGGCGGGATCAATGCGGGCCTCTTGATCCACTCCATCGGGCTGCCACCGCTTTTGGCGGGGGGGTCGCCTGATCTCATAGCCGATATTGCGCCCAAAGTGCTCGCTGGGGAGAAAATCATCGCCCTCGGGATGACCGAGCCCGATGGAGGTTCGGACCTTGCAAACCTGAAAACAAAAGCGATCCGCGATGGCGATGACTATCTCGTTTCGGGAAGCAAAACCTACATTACCTCCGGCATGCGGGCGGACTATGTGTCCACAGCGGTTCGTACCGGCGGGCCCGGTTATGGCGGCGTGTCGATGTTGCTGATCGATATGGGCCTGCCTGGCGTTGACCGGACATCGCTCAAAAAACAGGGCTGGTGGTGTTCCGACACGGCAACGCTTTACTTCGACCAGGTGCGCGTGCCCGCTGCCAATCTCCTCGGTCGCGAAAACGCCGGGTTTGCAATCGCGATGCAGAATTTCAATGGCGAAAGGT
>JBCDDR010000173.1:0-5775 GCA_039180205.1 Pseudomonadota bacterium
GCCGCCGCCGCCAATTTCGAGGGCGTTCGGAAAAATGTCAGAGGCCGGAACCTATGTTTCGACCATCACACAGCCCGAATTCTTCCGGCATTATCTGCTCGAGCAATTGGTGCCTCTGTTGAGAGATTATGAGGTTGAGGTCGATGTCCGGGCCTCTAAGACAGAGATCCCCTATGCTTATGTTTGGGATCAAGGCCAAGCCGACGGGCTAGATGAGATCAATCCGGCTGAGCTGGCGAAATGGTTCCCGGCGCCAAATTTGATCGATATCGGCGACGAGATTGCCGACGGGCAATTGTTCGAGCCGCACACCGAACGCCCCCTGGCCCTGTTCGACGCCCCGCGCACCGATTTCTCGCTCAAGCGGCTACAGCATTATACCGGGACACCGACCACTGATTTCCAGCGCTATCTCTTATTCACCAATTATCATCGCTATGTCGATGCCTTCGTCGATTGGGGTTTGGAGCAATTAGGGGATGGTGGGCGCTATAAAATGCTCTCCGTTGCGGGCGGACTGAAAGTCGATGCTGAGACCAAAAATGCCAGAGCGGAAATTGAAGCGGCGCCATGGCGGCGGTTTCAAATGCCAGCATATCATTTGATGGCCGAAAACGGCGCTGGCATTACACTGGTCAATATCGGGGTCGGCCCTTCGAACGCAAAAAACATTACCGACCATTTGGCGGTATTGCGTCCTGAGTGTTGGATCATGGTCGGACATTGCGGCGGCTTGCGTCACAGTCAATCGATTGGCGACTATGTACTTGCGCATGCCTATTTGCGCGATGATCATGTTCTTGATGACGTCATGTCGCCGGACATACCTATCCCGGCGATCGCTGAGGTGCAGGTTGCTTTACAAGAGGCTGCAGGCGAGATCACCGGCGAGAGTGGCGATGAACTGAAACAACGGCTTCGGACGGGCACCGTGGTCACCACAGATGACCGAAACTGGGAACTGCGCTTCACCGAAAGCGCCCGCCGATTCAACCAATCCCGGGCCATTGCCATCGATATGGAAAGCGCGACGATTGCCGCGAACGGATTTCGGTTGCGGGTGCCCTATGGGGTTTTGCTCTGTGTGTCGGACAAACCGTTGCACGGTGAGATCAAGTTACCGGGCGCGGCGAACAAATTCTACGAAAAGTCGATTGGTCAACATTTGCAAATCGGTGTCGCAACGCTTGAGAAGTTGGCGAGCGGCGATGCCAAGCTACATAGCCGGAAACTCCGGGCGTTCGACGAACCGCCCTTCCGCTAAGGGGATGATCATGCACGATCGCGTAAAACGCTTCGACAATATTCGGAATTTTCGTGATTTCGGCGGCTATGATGGGGCGGGCGGACGCCGGGTTCGGTCCGGTGTGTTGTTTCGGTCCGCGCAGTTTGGCGAGGCAAGCGAAGCCGATCTCAAGGCGCTTAAAGGGTATGGGATCCGTGTTCAGGCAGACCTCCGGCGTCCAGATGAACGCGAACGCCACGGGCATCGCTGGCCGGTTGACGGCGTTGAGGTCTTATCCAGTGATAAAGGCACAGCCAGCCAGGCGCCACACGTTCGGTTCTTGTCAGAAGTTTCGGTCGATGCGGAACAAGCGCATGGGTGGATGTCGGACTATTACCGACAGGCGCCTTACAAACCGCAACATGTCGAGACCTTTTCGGCATGGTTTCGCGCCCTCGAAACGCTGGCCGAAAAGCAAGCCGCGGTTGTAAATTGTGCGGCTGGCAAAGATCGCACGGGCATCCTATGCGCGCTGACCCACCATGTTTTGGGCGTCGAGCGCGAGGCGATTTTCGCCGATTATGAACTGACCAATGAGGCCGCAAATGTGGCGGAGCGTTTGCCTGAAATGGCACGGCAGTTCAATCAATACATCGACAAAGACTATCCGGACGCGGTGTATCAGCCCTTTGTCGGGGTCGATGCAGCGTTTTTGACTGCGGCCCTGACAAGCATTCAGGAGCGCTCCGGGGATATTGAGACGTATCTCACCGAAACCCTCGGCGTCGACGAGGCCGCGCGGGATCGCTTGCGCGCATTGTATTTGGTTTAGCCAGAGCGGGTCTATTCAGGGTTCAACTGTTTCGCGAGTTTCGTTGCAAACCGGCGTGACGCGCGATTGGCATCTGCCCAGACGCCACCCGGAAAGACATCTCGAATGTCATTTTCGAACCAATCATACTCCTGCGTCGCAAGCACATTCCCGGCATCGTCATATGCCGTCCCGCTTAACTCCATGCCGCCCAGAGAAATCGATCGAAAGGCATCTAGGCCTGGGGTTTGCGAGAGTTGCTCAAATGTCGGCCGGTTCGGTTTCGCGTCGATGATGGTCACATCTACTTTGGCGGGGCTGACACCGGCTTTTGTAAAGGCCCGCTCAAGGTCTTCGATGATTTCTTCGGTCAGGGCGGCGCCTTCGCGCTCACCATAATTGTCCGCCAGCTCTTCAGCAAAATCTTCACTAAAGGTGACGGCCACTTCGGTTGCAGATGCGGTTTGCAGGACGGCGAGTGCCCCGATCGCAGCAAAAAGTGTCTTCATCAGGAACTCCCTAAATTGAATTGGCGCAAACAAGACATAGTGCAGAAGTCTCGCTTGCGCCAATCACAGGCTCGGGAGGACTGTATTAAATTGTGTCCACAAAGACGATTTCAGCGTCTTTAAGTCCCTTTAAAGTGAGCGTTGCGTCACCTGTTATGGCAGCGCCATCGCGGGCGTTCAGGACCTCGCCATTCAGCTCAATAGAGCCCTGTGCGAGCACAAGATAACCAAACCGACCCGCTTTCACTGCATAGTCGAGGGTTTCACCGGCTTTCAAAGTCGCGCCCAAAACAGCCGCATCTTGCCGGATCGGCAACGCTTCGGCATCGCCGCGACCACTGGCTAGGATAGCCCATTCGCCGGAACGGTCGGCTTTCGGGAAGGCTTTCGCGCCCCAATCGGGCTGACCGCCCGTAGCGGCGGGTTCGATCCAAAGCTGGAAGATTTGGGTGTCTTCATTTTCGGCGTTCCATTCAGAATGCTGAACCCCACTGCCTGCACTCATCACCTGAACATCGCCGGCTTCGGTGCGGCCCTTATTGCCCAGACTGTCCTCATGGGTGATGGCCCCGTTGCGGACATAGGTAATGATTTCCATGTCGCGATGGCCATGCGGCGGGAAGCCGGTTTGCGAGCGAATAGTGTCATCATTCCAAACCCGCAGCTTTCCATGTCCCATGCGATCGGGATCGTAATAGTGCGAGAACGAGAAGTGATAATGGGCGTTCAGCCAATTGTTCTCAAAGGTTCCAAGGTCGGAAAAGCGTCTAATCTCAATCATGAGAGCCTCCTTATGCGTTGCGTTGCGCAAAAGATGGTTTGCCGCAGTCGCCACACTAGGCGACCGCGAGAGAATTCAATTATGCAATTCTCGAATGAGTGCTGACCAACCAGGAAACCCCACCAAAGGGTGGGGCTCCCCGCTCTCGAGGGTTGGACCTCGTGCGTGTGAGGACCACAGGGGTGAGAGCTTAGGACAGCGTGCTACCGGATCCGCACCGATGCACCGCTGGATGTGTCCTGTTTGACGTCGCTGGGGCCGCCGCTCACGGCAATGGAAGACCCGCTAGAGGCGTCTAAATTAATGCTGTTTGAAGCATAGACCTGGACCGATGAGCCACTTGAAGCATCCACCACGACATCTGTGCATTCGAGTTTGTCGAGGGACAGGCTTGATCCCGAAGAGGCATCGATATCGACGCGTGTGCAGGCGCCTTCGAGCGAGACCGATGATCCACTTGAAACATCCACCCGCAAGTCATCGGCAACCAGTTCGCCTTGGAATCGAGCGCCCGATCCAGCATCAATCGATGTGAGCGTGGGCGAGGCAGCATAGACCGTGAGTTGCGGGCTGCGATGCCCCCAATTGCTGCCATGCTTTTTACGCGCAATCAGCGTGTTTCCTTTGACCTTAATTTCGACTTGGTCCCAGCTGCCGCGATCAAGGCGGGCCGTCACAGAGGCGTTTGGATCTTGTGTGTAGATCATCGAGATGCCGCTGCCGACATCGACTTTGGAGAAAGGCTGAGTACCGAAATCGCGGGTTTCTGGCGCGGTTACTCCACCAGCAGTCTCCGCCTCGACCCGGGCTTGCGCGCGCTCTGCTTGAGCTTCAGAGCGTTCAACCATGAGCTCGACTTGCTGCTCAATCCGTTCGGCCTGCGCTTCCGCCCATGACTCAATCCGTGGCTCAACCTGCACGGCCCAGTCTTCGGCGCGGGCTTCAACTTGCGCACCCCAAGCTTCCATTTCTTCACCCCATGCTTCCATTTTAGCTTCCCAGTCCGCGAGTTCCGGGCTGTTCTCAAGGGCGCCTAACTGCTCGGTGTCGACCTCCATATGGAAATGTTTGCCATCCTGTTGGACCACCAAGCCGGCCATTGGTGGCATCTCTGGCATGGGCGGCATTGGTGGTAAGTCTGCCATATCAAAAGCGAAGGTTTCGCCGTCTACGGTGATCGATACGCTCATATCATGGCGGCTATCGACCATCACATGGTGTTCAGATGGCGCCTCTGGCGATTCCAAGGCTTGTTCGGCGGGCGGTGCCTCGCTCGGGCCACCCTCCAATTCTTGCGCGACCGAAGAGGTGCAGGAGGCCGTGATAAAGACCGCGCTTGCGCCCAGCGCGATCGCCAAAGACCCGCCAATCAATCGGCTGCGAAAGCTCGGTGCGGGATGAGTCATCATAAGGAGTCGTTCTTTGATTGGGTGGGCCAGCGTTAGACTTGCCGCGGCAATCCGCCGATCAGATGTGCGCGCCAATCGGGCTGCTTTGACCAGGGTTCGTCCATACGCCGCTGGCGATAGTTTTGCGCGTCTGATGACATCTGCATCGCACGCCGCTTCTTGATCGGTTCGAAAGGCCTTTAAGGCGATATGTGCGAGCGGATTGAACCATTGCGTCGCGGCGATGATCCGAGCCATTTGAAAGGCCCACAGATCACGCCGTTTGAGATGCATCAACTCATGCACAAGCGCATCGCGGCGTTCCGCGGCCTCATAATCCTCATTAAACCACATTGGCAGCAATACGATCGGATTTTTAAGACCGGTCACCAATGGCCCGCTGCACAAAAGGCTGGTGCGCACGTGCGGGACGCGCTTTAGCCCAAGCTGATGAGCAATCCGTTCCGTCTCTGCGACCGTCTCGGCATCGGCAGGTTCTGAATCGGCGTGAATTAAAGTGAGGAACTGGCGTTGCTGATAGACCGAAATCGCGAGCCAGAGGACCACTCCGACGATCCACACGCTGGTCAGGATCAATGGTGCTTGCGCCAAAGTGGCCTCTAGTAAGCTGTTGCCGGCCTGCGGCGCGCTGTGAACCATGATGTCCGGCTGATGCACCGTGACCGTATGCGCGTTCGGCCCAATCTCTAGGCTCTGCGTTTGTGCGGCATGGTCGATTGCGGGCGCGGCGAACTCAGGCTCGAAAGCTGGCGTTCCGGAGGTCGGTCTGTTAAAGCCCAAGGCGCCCGCCAAAGACCAATTTCCAGGCAAAGGCGGCGTCACAAAGCGCGCGAGGGGGAGCACCCAGAGCAAATAGGCGGCTTTGGCCCCAAACCGGCGCGCAAATGGTTTGCGGATGATCAGGACAAACAAGACCAGGACGCCGACAGCAAATGTGGTCAGCGTCGCTTCTTGTACGAACGGGTGAAAATCAGTCCAGCTCCATGCTTCAGCCTACCCAACAGGGCTTCGAGTTAGTCAAAATCTTCATAGCACAGTCC
>JBCDDR010000174.1:0-5745 GCA_039180205.1 Pseudomonadota bacterium
GCTCTTTTTATTTGAGCGAAAATGTCCTTTTTTTATGAGCGAAGGCGTCGTTCCTCACTTCACGGGCCCGTGATACCTCTCGATATCAGATGAGATATCTGTACCCACGCCCGGCGCGTGTGGAACGACGCCTTCGCTCATAAAAAAAGGACATTTTCGCTCAAATAAAAAGAGCGGCAGCCTGATCAAATCAGTCGGGGCGTGACTAAGACTGTTTTTTCTGAAACCGTCGCGGGGTGATATCATTCCAGGCCTTGAAGGCACGGTTGAAGCTGCGCGGCTCTGAAAACCCGAGGGTTTCGGCGACGTCGCCCACGGGATGCCCGGCGGCCAACATAGCGCGGGCCTGTGTATTCAGGGCCTGCTGCTTCAGGTCACGAAATTGCAGCCCTTCCTCGGCCAAACGACGGCGCAGGGTGGCAACACTCATATGCATAACTGAGGCAACTTCGTCCTGGCCCACATGACCCTGGCCCGCCATGCGCGCCAGCACAGCACGAACATCTTTGGCAAATGCCGGATCCCGCTGTCGATGCGCGTGCTGAGCCGCCGCTTCCACCATGCGGACAATATTTAGGTAAACCGCATGCGACGACAGTGTTTCGGGCCGAGGCGGGGCGAGTACGGCGAGCGCATCGCGTTTTTTCAGGCTAAGGCGATACCGCTCCGCGCCGAACCGGATGGGAACGTGCCAAACATCAAGATGGTGGCAGTCTTCAGCACCGCGTGGGCGGCGCAGCGCAAGCCCGGTGTTGGCCCGCGCGACGACCCCTGGTGCAACCACATCGAGCATTGCAGAAAGAAAGATAAGGGTGCATTCAATCGAGAAGAACATCTCTTCAGGCCCGCCCGCAAGCCGGTACGGAAATGTCCGATCGTCGATCACATAATCAATCGTATCATCGCGACGTTCGACAAAATTATAGTTGCCACCGTGAAGCAGATTATAGCTTTGCGCAATCGCGCGCATGGCATCGAATAAGCTCCCTGCCTGACCGAGGTTGCGCAAGACAAAGTCGGTACTTCCCGGCAAAAGCTGACGCGCGGACAGCTGACAGGTTTCATCACCAAGCGCCAGGGCGATATGGTTTTGGATGCGATAATAGTCGGCGAGCGCAACCGGAAAAGTCGGTGGCAGGCGGCCAGACAGGTGCTCAAGCGCCAACGTGTGCAACATGGCGTCGATATTCACACCACCTTCGCGCGCATGGGCAAGCAACGGGTCGAGCCGACGCAAAGGGATCATCAATCGCGACGTGTCCGCATTTGGTATTTGATTATCAACGCCCATCAAACGCTAACACTGCATTTTCAATCTCAATAAAACGGGAAATCGTGCTCTCGCGACAATATTGCGCCGATTGAGAGGCGAAGAACAATGATGTTATGGTCGAATGTATAGGTTTTTGAACTCTTTCACGGATTGGCGTTTCCTTTTCGCCACACGCATATTTGTTCCGCCACCGAAGAGCCGTGCCAATTGGCTTTTTCATAGTTTCGCGATATTGCAAAGGGGCAAGAGGCAGCGCGCGCGGGGACGACACACATGGCCGAAAACAAAGCACCGAATGCGGAGACATCTCAACAGGGAAAACCCGCCGGATCGGATATTGATCATCCCTTGCGCTGGCCATTAAACGCGGAGCTTCATTCGCGGCCGCCGATGCTGGTGCATGCCCCGTCACGCTCGAGCCATTTCGCCTTTATCAATACCACCGGCGGGCACGCCGAAGACCGCTCCCATATTGAAGCGCTCGTCAGCAAGTTTTCACCCAGCCTGATCTCGAATGCGGACAATCAGATTATCGCTGATTTTCGGGGTTACCGGTTGAAATGGGAGCGCCATACCGAGTTTTCCACCTATTCGATTTATGTTGATAGCGCCTCCGCAAAGCCCTTTGCGGAACCTGCCGTTGAGGCACTGCCATCCGATTGGCGCAAGGCAATCCCCGGAGAACGGATTGCCGCGATACATATCGAGTTTCTCGCACTCGCCTCCCTGAATATCGAAGCCACCGATATCGATCGTTTTTTTGCGAATCAACACCCGGCTGGTAGCATCGTGAATGATGGCCTCGCCGAAGTATGGACCGACTTTCGGATCCATCAGGATGGGTTCGGACGCTTGCTGATCAATGACAAAGGGCTGACCGGCGAACGCGCTGGTCGCTTGATCCAGCGGCTTTGGGAAATCGATACCTACCGGATGATGGCCTTGCTGGGCTTTCCGGTCGCGCGCGAAGTGATGACATCACTCAATCAGGTAGAAGACCGGCTTGGCAAGCTTGTTCTGGAGATGAACCCGGCATCCGAGACGCGCGATGACAGAAGTTTGCTCACCGAAACGCTTTCGCTCGCCGAACGTTCGGAGGAACTGGTTGCCAAAACCAGCTATCGCTATGCCGCGACCCGCGCCTATCATGCCCTCGTGCAGCGGCGGATTGAAGAGCTGCGCGAAAAGCGGATCCAGGGCGCCCAGCGAATTTCCAATTTTCTCGGTCGTCGGCTTGAACCCGCGATGCGCACCGTTGAGGCCTCGGAAAAACGACTGACCGGTATCGCGCACCGGATCAATCGTGCTGCCGACTTGCTGCGGACACGGGTCGATCTTGGGCTCAAGCAACAGAATCAGGAAGTCCTGACCTCAATGGCGAAGCGCGCGTCGCTGCAGCTAAGACTGCAGCAAACAATCGAGGGGCTCTCGGTCGTGGCGATCGGCTATTACGCGATTGGCATTGCCGGGATTTTAATTAAGGCCTCCAAGGGTGCCGGTGCCCCGATCGACCCCACGGTGGCAACGGGCATCGCTGCGGTTCCCATCCTCATCCTGGTGGCCATCGTCACACGGCGTATCCGCCGACATATCGAACGCGACGGGGATTAATTCGCCCTATCTGCAGACAAATGCGGTCTCGTCGGTGGTGGTGCATCCATCGGGCGGCCCGACTGTGCGCCAATAGTCGACAAGGCCGGTATCATTCGCGAATGCCATGAAATTTTCGCCTTCGCGCAGACCTGGGGTCAAATCGCTCCAAACCGTCCAGAAATAACCCTTGTCATTGTCGACGTCGTCGGCGAGCGCGCGGAGAGCCTTGGCGATTTCACCCGCGTATAGGTAAAGAATCGTACGGAAGTCGATATCATTGGCGAGCGCGGGAAAGGCATCAATGCCTTCATCGACGGTGGGTTCGCCGCGGATAATGTCGAGGACAAAGGCTGTCAGGGGTTCCAACTGATCGGCGGGAACCAACTGCATCAGCACAATCGTCTCGGCAAAACTCTGCGCGGCAGATCGATAATGACCATCGGCAAACCCAAGAAAGCTGAGATTGATCTTCGCCCGGGGCAGCCCGAAGGAGATCGCACGCCGATAATACCGTTCGGCCGCCTGCCGGTCACCGGTCAAATAGTAGGCATTGCCCACCACAAGATTGACGACGCCCGATCGCGGTTCAATCGCAAGCGCCGCGTTTGCTTTTTCGAGCCCTTTGTCGGCAAAGCCCAGATTCATAAGCGCCTCACCGTGCCACATCAGCGCATGGGCATCAGGTGTGCGCGCGCGTTCGGCCTGTTCAAAGAGCGTCAAGGCGCGCGCCCAGTTGTTGGTAAGGCCTTCGATTGCAGCAAGGACGCCTGCGGGCTCCCCGAGTTGTGGATCCAGCGTTAGGGCCGCTTTTGCGCGGGTTCGCGCGCGCTCATGGGCGATGGGCGTGGGAATGTTCATATATCGCGCCGAAAGGAGATGCGCAGAGGCAAGTGCTCCAGTCGCTCTTGCGAATTTCGGGTCTAGCGATACCGCCTCTTCCAGCCGCACAATCGATCGCGCCACATGCGGGCCGCGGCGATGAAGCAGTTGCCGACCTTCGAGGTAGAGCCGGTAGACCGCACCATCAGCGGGTGTATTTGCCAAAAGCGCTTCCGCCGCGGTAGAGGAAATCGTTCGCTCGAGGCTTTGAGCGACGCTGGCCGCGATCTCGGTTTGCACTCTCAGGATATCATCGAGCCTGCGATCAAACCTGTCCGACCAGATGTTGTATCCGCTACGGGTATCGACGAGGCGCGCGGTAACCCGCATGTTTTCGCCGCGGACCTGAAGCCCGCCTTCCAACACATAGGCAACACCAAGCGTTTGACGGATATCCGCGAGCTTTCCGTCGGCTTGTTTGTAGGCGAATGAGGAGGTCCGCCCTGGAACGCGCAGCCCTTCAACGGCCGCGAGTGTGTTCAGAATTTCTTCGGAAAGCGCAAGAGCCAACAGGTCGTTCTGTTCACCTGGGCCCATGGCACGAAAGGGCAGTACCGCCACTGATTGCGCATCAGAAACACCCGGCACAGCCACTGTTTGCCTTGGTGTCACCCAGGTAATCTGCCCCGCCACCGCTGTCAGTATCGCAACGAAAACAGGGATTGCCAGCGCAAGCCAGCGCCAAGAGCGATCGCGGGGCGGGTTCGACATTTCGGTTGCCAACCCATCGGCAGGCGCTGGAAAACCCGGGAAAGGGGTAGCTGACGGTTCAACTGGCGGCGCTGTGATCGACGGGACCAGGCGATATCCGCGCCGCGGAATCGTTTCGATATACCCGGCCTTGGCGTCGCCGTCATCGTCAAGCCGGGCAAAGGCTTTCCGCAACAGCGAAATGGCGCGTGTCAGGCTGTCATCAGCAGCTTCGTCATCATTCCAGATCTCGTCGAGCAGTGTGATGCGGTCCACAACCTCGCCATGGCGATGAACCAGGCTGCATAAAACGTCCATCACCTTCGGCTCGACCGAAATTTCCTGGCCATTTCGGGCGATGATTTTACGCGCGGGTTCCACGCGGCATCGCCCAACCACAAATGCATCCACCTCGGCACCTCACGCTGCGGGCACGTCTTTTCCGGCACGCCCATGTGAAACGATTACAAAATTCCGTTGGAATTTCAAAGCCCTCAGATTTCCATAAGGTTTCGCTCGGGACTTCAATCTCGCCATGTGACAGCAAATCGCTGCATCCATAAAAACAGAGGAGATTGATGATGCGCTTATTCTTTGGATTTTTCGTGCTTTGCTTCGCTTTCGCAGGGGCAACCGCAAATGCTCAACTGATGCCCTATGAGGACTATGACATCAGCGATGCGGTTTGGGAGGTTGCAACGGTGAAGGTCAAACCCGGCGCGACGAACCACTATCTTGAGGGACTGAAGGCCACCTGGGTCAGCGGGATGGAAGTGTCGAAAAAACTTGGCCATATCGAAAGCTATGGGATTTATCAAACGATGACCGATGCGGGCGAGTTCAACATGCAACTTGTTACCAAATACAAAAGCCTCGCAGATATGGCGCCCTCGAAGGCGAAATTCGAAACCTTCATGAAAGAGTTTGGCACCAAAAAGGCTGAAGCCGGGACGAAACGCGCGATGGAGGAATATCCGGAGCTTCGCGAGATTACCGGTTCCTACATTATGCATCGCATTGATATTAAATAATCTTTCGGTCAACCGGGGGAGTGGTGAAGACGGTTTGCTTGGCGGCGTGGGGCATATGGATTTGGGGGTTGCCCCAGCCGCTGCTCGGCAATCACTGTCTTCACCGCACTTTTGGCAGGACAAACGGTAGCCAGCCTCCAAATCACTTTGCTCCCATCCAATAAATCGGCTCAAACTTTCCATAGACGCCGCGCTTCTGCCACCGGGGAACCATCATCGCGGTATGCGGCTCGTAAGCGATATCGGTTTCGGGCATTGGCACCATTTCACCGTTTTCGA
>JBCDDR010000175.1:0-5744 GCA_039180205.1 Pseudomonadota bacterium
GCGTTCGGGAGCACGCGGGTCATCTCGTGCGGGGGTATTCGGAACGCACCCGTGCCTTTGTCGAGGTGCAAACCGGATGCGATCACCGCTGCACTTTCTGTATCATTCCCTATGGTCGCGGGAATGCGCGCTCGGTCCCCGCTGGGGGTGTCATCGATGAGATCAACCGGCTTGTCGATCAGGGGATCAAAGAGGTCGTCCTCACAGGCGTCGACATCACCTCCTATGGACAGGACCTGCCGGGGAAACCAACGCTCGGTATGCTCGTTCAGCGGATTTTGATCCATGCTCCCGACCTTCCAAGACTTCGGCTCAGTTCGATCGATCAGGTAGAATGTGATGAGCCGCTTTACGAGGCGATCGCCGATGACGCGCGCGTGATGCCGCATCTGCACCTTTCGCTGCAGTCGGGGAGCGACTTGATTTTGAAACGAATGAAACGGCGTCATCTGCGGCATGACGCGATTGCGTTTTGTGATCGGGTGCGCGCGGCCCGGCCTGATATCGTGTTTGGGGCCGACTTTATCGCGGGGTTCCCGACTGAAACCGAAGCGCAGTTTGAAGAGACGCTGTCACTTGTCGACGAATGCGGGATCGACCTGCTGCACGTCTTTCCCTACAGCGCCCGCACGGGCACGCCGGCGGCCCGCATGCCACAGGTGAATGGAGCTGTGCGAAAAGCGCGGGCGCAGCGGCTGCGTACACTTGGTCAACGCCGAAAAGCGTTACTCTTCCAGCGATTTGTTGGCCAAACGGTATCGGTGCTCCTGGAAACGGTGGAGGGTTCAGTGGGGCGCGGCCATACCGATCATTATTTGCCGATCGAGGTTGAGGGGCAAACGCTCACCCCCGGCGCAATCATCAGCGCGCAAACGGACACCGCATCGCAAGACCGGCTCATTGCCCGTGCGTTAGAACTGGGACCTGTTGATGAGCGATGACGGCGTAAAAAAAAGCGGTTGGTTCAAGCGCCTCACCAAGGGTCTCAGCAGGTCAGCCAGCAAGCTTGGGGACGGCATCGCCGGGATTTTCACCTCAGGCAAACTGACCGACGATCAGCTCGAAGATCTGGAAGACCTGCTGATTACCGCAGACCTGGGAGTGAGGACCGCCGCCGCCGTTACCGAAACACTCGCGGCGGAAAAACTGGGGCGCGACGTGACGGTCGATGATGTCAAAGCCGTCCTGGCCGAAAAGGTGGCAGACCGTTTGGAACCGGTCGCGCGGCCCCTCGTGATCAACCCCGCGCACGGTCCGCACGTCATTCTGGTTGCAGGTGTCAATGGTGTCGGAAAAACCACGACGATTGGCAAGCTTGCCAAAGCGCTCGGGAACCAGGGTCATAAGGTGATGCTCGCCGCCGGTGATACCTTTCGCGCGGCCGCAATTGAACAACTAGTCATCTGGGGCGAGCGTAACAACGTACCTGTTATAAGCTCGAAAGTAGGTGCAGATGCTGCCGGGTTGGCTTTTGATGCGCTTGACCGCGCGGAAGAGGCGAAGGCGGACGTGCTCCTGATCGATACGGCGGGACGGCTTCAAAATAAGGCCGACCTTATGGACGAACTGGCGAAAGTGCACCGGGTCTTAAGCAAACGCAAACCAGGGGCACCGCATGATGTGGTTTTGGTGCTGGACGCGACAACGGGCCAGAATGCGCTGGCTCAGATAGAGGTTTTTCGCGCGATGGTGAATGTTACCGGTCTCGTAATGACTAAATTGGATGGGACGGCGCGCGGCGGCGTTCTGGTCGCAGCGGCTGATAAATTCGAGCTTCCGATCCATGCGATCGGGGTTGGTGAAGCGATTGATGATTTACGCCCGTTTGATGCGCAAGAGTTCGCGAAGTCGCTGGTCGGTATTGTCGATTAGGATTGGTCTTCCCGGGCGGCAAACGAAAATTTTGAGGGTATTATGGTCGAAAATACAAATAGCGATGCCGGCATGTCGGCGACAGACATTCTGGAAAGTACAAAGGCGGCTGGCAAACCTGCCAAAAAAGGCGTGCCCAAAGAAGCAATCGTCAAGCTTGCGATTGAGATGGGCCCACTTTTTATCTTTTTCGGCACATACTTCATTGGCGGCAAATATAACGCCGAGGAATCGATCTACTGGGCAACAGGCGCCTTTATGGTATCGATGATCGCCTCGATGATCGCATCTTGGCGCATCAACGGCCACATCCCGCCCATGCTCTGGGTTTCGGGGGGCGTGGTCGCCGTTATGGGCGGGCTAACGCTCTATCTGCATGACGATACCTTCATCAAAGTCAAACCGACCATTGTGAACGGGATTTTCGCGGTGACGCTTTTTGCCGGGCTCGCTTTTGGGCAATCGTTACTGAAGCCTGTGTTTTCGGCCGCCTTTCCGCCCATTAAAGATGAGGGGTGGAGGAAGCTGACGTTGCATTGGGCCTGCTTTTTTCTTTTCCTCGCTATTCTGAATGAAGTCGTCTGGCGCAACTTTTCCCGCGATTTTTGGGTGACCTTCAAGGTCTGGGGAACGATGCCGATAACGTTCGCCTTCATGCTTACGCAGATGCCGGTGATGAACCGTTACCTCGACATGAAAATCGATGAAGAGGATGGCAAGCCCGCAACAGAAGGTGCCGACGCCTGAGGGCATAACGGGTGAAGACTTGCGTCAGTCGGGATTTCCGAATGGCGCAAACCGTTCATCGGTCCAACGCGCGCGGGCGTGAGCGAGCGCCCATTTTACCGATGGGAAAGCAAGGTCGTCCCACGGGACATCTTCATACTCGAAAAGCTCAACTTCGGCGCTTTCCGGTCCAGCAGAAAATGTCGGCTCCTCGAGGGTCGCTTTATAAATGAGCTGGATCTGACTGATATGCGTCAGCGAATAGACGGCCAGCAGTGACGAAATTTTGAGCTTCGCGCGCGCCTCCTCCCAGGCTTCGCGTTTGGCACCCTCAACAGCTGTTTCCTGATTTTCCAGAAAACCCGCCGGTAGCGTCCAATAGCCTTTGCGGGGTTCAATCGCCCGCCGACAAAGCAAAATCTTTTCGTCATGGATCACAACCGAACCCACGACGACTTTCGGGTTGTTGTAATTGACAAAGCCACAGGTTTCACAAACATCGCGCTCGCGATCATCGCCTGCGGGGACTTCCTTAAGAAAACGCGGGGCTTTGGCCAGATGGTCATTCATGATGGTCATTCATATCGATACAATACTACCCCGGTCGTTGGATTGAGACTTGCGAAACAACACGTCTGCATTCTATCTGGCTTCCCAGCATAAAGAAACCAGACAGGCAATCATGGCTGACACAGACCCCGAAACCGGATGTATGGCCATTCCAGACCCGGGGCCTGGCCCAGGGTCTAGTGGGCCTCTTCCGATGGTTCTGGTTGCCGCCATCGCGCTCATTGATCGTGACGGCCGTGTATTGATCTCGCAGCGCCCCGCGGGAAAATCGATGGCGGGCCTGTGGGAATTCCCGGGTGGTAAAGTCGAGCCCGAAGAAACGCCCGAGGCGGCACTCGTCCGCGAAGTTCGGGAAGAGCTTGGCATAGAAATCACGCAGAGCTGTCTCGCGCCCTTCACGTTCGCCTCACACGGGTATGAGAATTTCCACCTGCTCATGCCGCTTTACCTCTGCCGCCAGTGGCGAGGCGAAGTACGCGGAATTGAGGGGCAGGCGGTCAAATGGGTACGCCCGCTCAGTCTCTTTCAAACGCCAATGCCGCCCGCGGATGCACCCTTGATCGCGATGCTTTGCGATTTCCTCTAGGGGCAAATTCCTCTAAGGTCAGGTGTGTGGTATCGTTTGTTCTGGCCAAACTGCTTAGGGTCAGGATCATTTGCTGGGGGGCAAATGGCAGGAACGTGGCAGCAAACAGGGGGTGGGCTCTAATGCCGAGCGTGTTGTGCAAGCGCTTTTGGATGATGGGGGTATTTGTCCTTCTCATCGGATTGATAGCCGGGTGCGGCGAGGCAGACCCTGTCTCCTGGCCACCGTTGCTTGACCGGAATGAACTCGTTGCGGAACCGACACGGATCTCTCCGCGGCTCAGTCCCGATGGGTCGATGCTCGCCTTCCTGGCCCGTGGTGAAGCGCACCGTGGGCTCTGGATTGCGCCTTTCTCGGCCCCCCTTAAGGCCCGGCTTATCCATGAGCCGAGCGACGGCGATATTGTAAGTTTCGGGTGGACGCACGATGCCAAGTATCTTGTTTTCGCGGCAACCTCGAGCCAAAATGAGGGCCTTGGGCTTTTCGCCTTTGAGGTTCCTTCCGCTAGGAAAAACGCCGCTGATAAACAGGCCGCGCCGCGCGAGTTGCTTCCCGCCGCGGCGAGGGGGCTCAGGCTGCTCGGCACATTTGCCCCTGCACCGGATGAATTTCTATTCACCAGCTTTACCGGCGATGGTTCATCGCTCCAGTTGACAAGTGTCAACCTGCGCTCGTGACTTCGCACCGTTATTGAAACGTATGAGGGGGTTCACGCGCTCCATCTGGATCGACAAGGTCGCCCCGTCTTGGCGGAAAGGCAGCTTTCATCGGGGGGTTTTGCCTGGGCGCTTCGCGATGGGGAAAACGGCTGGTCGAATATTGCTGAGTTCGCCGCAGAAGATCGATTTGACGCCGGGATCGACGCGATCAGCGATGATGGACGGACCGCCTATGCCCGCGATCCACGGGGCGGGAACTTTGCACAGTTGGTTTCCATAGATTTGGTTGGCGGGCAAATCCGAACGCTTGCGAATGCCGCTGGACGCTCGATTGTTGCTTCGCGGTCAGTCGGAGGGAATTTGCCGGCAATTGCCTATGCGATTGATCCCGCAAGGCGATCCTGGGGGAGCAGCGATCCAGCGCTGCGCCGCTCACTCCAAGACCTCTCGAGCAAGGTTGAAGGCGATCTCGACATTATCGATACCTCGGTATCGGGCGATATCTGGCTTGTCGCCGCGGATCAAGATCGTGCCGGGCGGACCTACTTTCGATATGAGCGGGAAGCGGGAACAGTCACCCGTCTGTTTAACGACCGGCCCCATTTGAACGCGGGCAAGCTGTTGTCGCTCTTCCCCATCACCCTGAGTGCGCGTGATGGTGTCACCCTGCCTGGATATTTCACTCTGCCTTACCAGGTTGCGGCGGGTGGGGATGCGGCTGCCGATCAATTACCCCCGGCGGTCGTCCCCGTTCCGCTGGTTGTTCTTGTTCATGGTGGTCCATGGGCGCGCGATCATTGGGGCTATCATCCGATCCACCAATGGCTTGGCAATCGCGGTTATGCGGTGATGAGCATCAATTTCCGTGGGTCGGTCGGGTTTGGGCGCGCGCACCATGTCCGCGGTGCCGGCGAATGGGGCCAGGCAATGCAGCATGATCTCTATGATGCTATCGCTTGGGCGATTGAGCGCGGATATGTGGATAAAGACCGCGTTGCGTTCATTGGCGGGTCCTATGGTGGATACGCCACGGTTCAGGCCCTCCTCGACCGGCAATCTCCTGCGGCGTGCGGAGTCGCGGTTTCGGCCCCCGTCGACCTTATTTCTCTGGTGGAAAGCGTACCAGCCTGGTGGGCGTCGGCCCGTCAGATCCTGAATCGCAATGTTGGCGAGACGTCGTCGGCGGCGTTCCGCGAGACTCTTCGCGCGCGCTCTCCATTATATTCCAAGCAGCAAATCAAAGGTCCTCTGCTGATGGCGCACGGGTCTGAAGACCGGCGCGCATACCCATCGTCTATCGATGCCTTCGCTCGCGCCCAATCGGCAAAAAC
>JBCDDR010000176.1:0-5720 GCA_039180205.1 Pseudomonadota bacterium
GACAACTCCATTTTTGATATTAATATTATTTATTTTACCAATTTATTGAAATATAGTTTCAGTAATCCAACATTCCGACTGATCACCATCTGCGTGAATGCGTTGCCAGTCGGGAAACTGATGACGAAGCCACGTCAATTGGCGTTTCGCGAACCGCCGCATCCGCATCTTTGCGTCGTCAAGCGCGTCTTCCCGACTGAGTTCGCCGCGGAGATGGGCGAGCAAAGAGGGCACCCCAAGAGCTTTCATGACGGGCTTTTTTGGGGGCAGATTACGCGCATGGAGACGCTCGACTTCAGCCAGCGCACCCGCGTCGATCATACCGTCAAGCCGCACATTGATGCGGTCATAAAGCTGGTCACGGGGCCAGTCGATAATCAGTTGCTTGGTGCTCGCATCGTTCGCGTGCAAAAGGCTGCTTTTCTGATCGGACTGCCAGTCAGCAAGCGACCTTCCCGTGCTTAAACGGACCATTAAAGCGCGCGCAAGTCGTTGGCGGTCTCCGGTTTCGAGACGGTTTGCCATCGTCGGATCGATGTCAGCGAGGGCGCGCCATAAGGCCCCCTGCACCCCTTGGTCCTGTTCCACGATACCCTCAACCAATTGGCGAACGTCGGGGCGAATATCCGGAATATCGGCAATCCCTTCAAACAGGGCGCGCAGATACATACCCGTGCCGCCGACGAAAATAGTCAGCGGATCCCCTTCCCCATTAGAGGGCCGCATATGATCTGCCACCTCCCGCAGCCAACGCGCAACTGAATAGGTTTCGGCCCCATCAACATGCCCAAACAAATGATGCGGAACATCCGCCTGATCGGCTTCACTTGGCCGGGCTGTGATGATCGATAAGTCCGCATAAACCTGCATGCTGTCACCGTTGATGATCCGGGGTTCAAGCCCTCGTTCCCGCGCGACTTTTGCCACGCGCATCGCGAAAGCCGATTTGCCACTTGCTGTGGGCCCAGCGATCACGATATGGCGAAGGCGTTGCAAGGGTCCTCACTTCGGGCCATGTGCCCGCTTCAAAAAACATCCGGGATGGTGAGCTATGACATATTTTGTGCGCGTTGCGAGCCCTTCAGCACTGCCACGGATGACCAAGGCGCACGCAGAGCAAGTTATCGCGCTTTTCGACGGCGGCGCAAACAGCGAGAATATGCGTTGGCTGGCGACGGATATAGCATTCGAAATGACCCTCACCCGTGAACCATCCGAAGCGATTAAGCAAGCGGTTGCCCGTTGGTGCGAAACTTGGGGGGTCGACCACATGGTGGGGACGCTGCAACCTGCGGACATACGGCTCTTCATGGCTGATATGGATTCAACCATGATTGAAAATGAGTGCATCGATGAGCTTGCCGATATGACTGGCAAAGGTGCTCATGTCGCCGAAATCACCGAGGCCGCAATGCGTGGCGAGCTCGATTTTGAAGCCGCGCTTGATGAGCGGGTCGCGCTGCTCACAGGACTTCCAGAGGGAGATCTCGCGCGCTGTTATCACGAACGCATACGCTTCACACCAGGCGCACGAACGTTGGTTCAAACGTTACACCACGCGGGTGTTCATTGCGTCCTGGTATCGGGAGGGTTCCGGCAGTTTACATCGCGCGTTGCCGCAGCGTTGGGCTTTCACCGGGAGATCGCCAACCAGCTGGTTGTTGCCGATGGGAGCCTTGCCGGACGCGTTGAGCGTCCGCTTGTTGATGCGCCTCGGAAGCAACAAGAACTCATCCGAACATGTGAGGAAATTTCAGCGACGCCCTCTCAGGCTGTTGCCATTGGCGATGGCGCAAACGATATCCCGATGTTGCAGGCAAGTGCGCTTGGGCTTGCTTACTACGGCAAGGAAAAGACCCGCCGAGCGGCCGACGCAGTGGTTCAGTATGGGGACTTGTCCACCGTGCTATTTCTGTTGGGGTACCCGCAATCTGCGTGGCGCGGATAAACAACAATCGGCGAAACAAAAAAAGGGCGCACCCGGTTGAGCGCGCCCTTTCCATATTCTGTTGAAATTCGATCAGCTATCCGCGAGCCGAACCGCAAAGTAGAAGTAGGTTTCACCGCGGTACACCCACAGCAGAACCGACTTGCGACCAGCCTCGCGCGCCGCATCAAGTTGCGTGACCACTTCATCGACAGTCGTCACACTCGCCTGATTAACCTTCGCGATCACATCGCTTGGCTGCATGCCTTTACGCGCGGCATCGCTGTTGCGATCAAGATTGACCACAACGACACCTTCGACGTCTTCACCTAGGTCGAAGCGTTCGCGCATCTCGTCGGTAAGCGGGCGAAGGTCCATACCCAAAAGCTCACGGGTCTGCTCCATTTCCTCTTCGACGGGCGCTTCGGCAATTTCCTCTTCCTCATCCTCGGTTGGAAATTCACCCAGCGTGATCCGGAACGTCCGTGTTTTCCCGTCCCGCAGCACCAGCACTTTCACCTGTTCCCCTACAGGTGAGTTTGCGACAACACGCGGAAGCTCACGAAACTCCTCGATCTTCTCGCCGTTGAACTCACGAATGATATCACCCGGCTGCAAGCCTGCTTTATCGGCAGGGCTGTTTGGGTTCACGCTCGAAACGATCGCTCCGTTTGTATCCTCGAGCCCGCGAGCCTCGGCGACGTCATCGGTAATCAGCTGAATTTGTACACCCAACCAACCGCGACGCGCCTTACCAAATTCGCGGATCTGATCAATCACTCGCTGGGCCTGCTCGGAAGGAATCGCAAAGCCGATCCCCACGTTGCCGCCGGTGGGCGAAAAGATCGCGGTGTTGATCCCAATCACCTTCCCTTCGAGGTTGAACATTGGTCCACCGGAGTTTCCGCGGTTGATCGATGCATCGGTCTGGATGAAGTCATCATAGGGGCCTGCATTGATGTCGCGGCTGCGGGCGGAAATAATCCCAGCAGTCACCGAGCCACCAAGGCCAAATGGGTTCCCGATGGCAACGACCCAGTCACCCACACGCGCTTCGTCGGACGATCCCCACTCCACGGCGGGGAGTGGTTCATCGGCCTCTACCCGCAAAAGCGCCAGGTCGGTCGCTTCGTCGCGCCCGATGATGGTCGCTTCAAGCTCCCGGCCATCGGTTAACCGGACCAAAATTTCATCCGCGCCCTCAACCACATGGTTGTTCGTGACAATCAGGCCTTCAGCACCGATGATAAAGCCGGAACCGAGCGACTGAGCCTCACGGCGGCGCGGTTCTTCTTCATTATCGTCATCATTCTGTTGGCCACGGCGTTCAAACCGGCGGAAAAACTCATCAAGCGGACTTCCTGGCGGTAGACCGGGAAATGCGCGCCCGCGGGGGACTTCAACCTGACTTTTCGTCGAGACGTTTACAACCGATGGAAGCAACTTTTCAGCAAGATCAGCAAAGCTTTCAGGGGCCGGGGCCGCTTCGGCCGGGCGTACCGCCAAAACTGTGGTCGCGGCAACGAAGAGCGTTACCAGAAGCGCAAGCCACGCTTTTCTCGCCTGGTTTCCATCGCGTTTCGCAGCTGCAACAATAGAGGTCGGTTTTGCAGGGGAAAAATTCACAAAATCATCCTTTTGTTTATATCAATACGAACCGAGACACCCGAACCGGACACATGCGTTGTTGACCGATATATTCAGGCCTCTCGTCGCCTTAACCTCAGGGATATGGCCCGCGTGAAGAGGTCGGTCAATAGCTGGAAAACAACACCGATCGCTTCAATCCAACACGTCGTCGTGACCAATCCGGCCCCTTCAACGTGTCATCTGCCGTACCGCCCAAGGTTTTCGCAACCTAATTTCGCTAACTGAACAACCGCTGAATGTAGATTCAGCCCGGGGTTATCGACACTTAGCGGGACCGCCGATTAAAGTTCGACATTCAGATCACTTTCCTGCCTCAATCACTCAACCACGCTAAAGACGCACAAGCCAGACGATAAACAGTCCAACCACAGCACACGCGAAGCCGATCATGCGCAAACCACGGTCATCCTGACCCAAGATATTTCCCATCAGGCGTTTCATCGTCGAGGGGATGAGGATATAAGCACACCCCTCTAAAACCAAAACGATGCCAATCGCTGTGAGAAACTGTGTCACGTCCCGTCCGAAATCCTAACCACCCAGATGCGTTGCCTTTATTTTTTGGGCCTGACATCGGCGCCACCCAGGTCACCAAAAAACCGGAAAAATTCGCTATTCGGCGATAGCACGACTGTCGTGTTCCCGTCGGCAAGTGCCGCGCGATAAGCCTGCATGGATCGATAAAAGGCATAGAATTCCTCATCTTCGCTGAATGCCTCGGCAAAGATTTTGATCGCGGTGCTGTCGCCTTGCCCACGGGCCTGCTGCGAGTCACGCTCGGCTTCAGCGAGCAAGACGGTCCGCTCCCGTTCGGCAGCCGAGCGGATCCGCGCCGCCTGCTCACGGCCTTCCGCACGCGCTTCACGCGCCTCGCGTTCGCGTTCGGTGTTCATGCGCTCGTAAATCGCCTTTGAGTTGACCTGCGGCAGGTCGGCGCGTTTTAAGCGCACATCAACAACCTCAACGCCGAAGGAATTGGCGCGCGCATTCACGATCGCCTCAATCCGCTCCATCAGCGATCCCCGTTCTCCCGAAACAATGGTCGGGAAGGATTCGCGGCCCAATACCTGACGAACACTCGAATCGAGAATATCGCTCAACAAACGGCTCACCCGTTCCTCGTTGCGCGCGGCTTTGAACATTTCAAGCGGCCGCGTGATGCGATATCGAGCGAACGCATCAACAACCAGCCGCTTCTGATCAGACGCGACAACTTCTTGAGGGTCCGCATCAAGCCTTAGAATGCGGCGATCGATATAGTAAGCCGTCTCGAACAGCGGAACTTTCAGATAAAGGCCCGACTCTTTGATTTCACGTTTTGGATCGCCAAAGCGCATGACGATCACTTGCTCGGTTTCACGGACGACAAACAAACCTTCGAGCAGGGCAATGGCCGAGACGATGAGAAGGCCAATCAGGATAATTTTACGAACACTCATTGGTCATCTCCTTGGCGACGCTTTGCCACTTCGGGCAAGGGGAGATAAGGCACAACCCCGCTTCCTGCGTTGTCGTCGATCAACACTTTTTCCATATTTTGCAGAACTTCTTCTAGCGTTTCGAGGTAGATCCGCTGACGCGTGACATTTTTGGCGAGTTTGTATTGCTGATAAACCGAGCTGAACCGGTCAGCCTCACCCTGTGCTTTCGCAACAACCTGCTCTTTGTAGGCTTCAGCTTCCTGAAGGATCTGGTTTGCTTTTCCTCGAGCTTCAGGAATGATCGTATTTGCGTAGGCTTCTGCCTCGTTACGGAAACGTTCACGATCGGCCTCGGCGGCTTGCACATCCCGGAACGCGTCAATCACCTGTGACGGTGGATCACCACGCTCGATCTGTACCCTCAGGACCCGGATACCCGCCCCATAGCTATCCAGGGTTTGCTGAAGCACCTGCTGGACTTGCAGCTGAACTTCGTCACGACCATCAGTGATGATGGGGCGGATAGGCGTACGGCCAACCACTTCCCGCATCGCACTTTCGGATACAGCGCGCACATTTTCGGCCTGGTCGCGCACATTAAAGAGGTAGTTTGTGACGGCACCCGGTTCTTCGAAATTGATCCGCCAAACGACCGTAAACGCAATGTCGACGATATTTTCATCGCCCGTCAACATCAGGCTTTCATCCGAATAGCGGCTTGC
>JBCDDR010000177.1:0-5684 GCA_039180205.1 Pseudomonadota bacterium
TGAAAAACCCGGTGACATCCCGTGACCGTAGGCTCCATAGGCGTAGAGGTGGATGGGCCCGGCTGTTTGGCGGTCTACCCGCTCGACAAACGATACCGGCACCATCGCCCCGTCGCCGGCGCGTGCCATCAATCGTTTGGTCTGATAAAGCGAAGGATCATATCCCGAAGGAATGTCCTGGACCTTTCGCGTGATCAAGTTGTTCGATTCGAGGTCAAAATCGAACGTTGTGGGCGGCGTCACCATCGATTCATAATGAAGCCGCAGCCGTGAGAGCGTTGGCATCCGGTTCGCGCCGACACGAAGGCTATAGGCCTCCTCGGGGAAGCTGACCCGTGACCCTGACCCACCCGACATGGGGTCGAGAATACGCACATGATCAAGGGCATTTTCCCGCTCTGCGAGCACGACTGCGTTTGAGAATGCCTGTGCCGATCGAAGCAATACCGCATCGCTTGCGGCAACCGTTTCGTCCCAATGCGCCTCGTCTGGAGTGTCAATCGGCGCACGAACAAGGCGAAAATTTCTATGTTGGTCATTGGTCAGGATATGAAAATCCCCGCTGCCATGATCGACATGATACTCGTGAGACGGTCGCCGCGCGCTGATCAGTTTCAGGTTCGGTTGATCCGCGTCCAAAGGAAGGAAGCGAACTTCGCTGGTGACATGGTCTGCACTTGTGATGAACAGGAATTGTCCAGAGGTTGATTTCGATATCGATACGAAGAACGCCGGGTCTGTCTCGCGATAAATCTCACGCGCTTCCAATTGTGGGTCTTGCAGGCTTTGGTAAAGCACCCGATAGGGTCGCAATTCGGCGCTGAGTTCAACATAGAAAAACCCTTTTGCGTCCGCTGCGAAACACATCGCCCCCGAGGTATTGGTCGGGCGCTTTTCGCTGGCCTTCTCACCTGTGAGATCGACATGATGGATCTCGCACCGTTCAGAGCCATCGAGATCGGCACTCCACAAAAGCGCCGATCCGTCTGCGCTGGTTTCCAGCGCGCGGAGTTGAAAATAGGGATAGCTGGCGGCAAGTGCTGGTTCATCAAGGATCATCATATCGCCCGGCGATGGATCGGCATCGGGGAGACAGCGATACCAGCGCCGATATTGTGCGCCCTTTTCAAAAGCCCAATAATAGGCAAAGTCCCCGTCTTGAACCGGCACCGAGCGATCATCTTGCGCCATACGCCCCTTGATCTCATTTCGCAAAGTGTCAATCAGGGCCTGATGAGGGGCCATGACCTTTTCGAAATAGGCATTTTCCGCTTCCAGATGTGCAAGTATCTCGGGGTCTGTTACTTCGGGGTAACCGGGATCACGGAGCCAGTGATACGGGTCTTCGATTGTTTTGCCATGGTGGGTTGATGCATGAGGTTTGCGGGCGGCAGTCGGTGCTTGTGGCGGCGTGTCAGGCCAACCGGTGGAATTCGGCATGGGGGAGTTATCCTTTGATCGACAGGTCCACGTATCTCTTTCGAACGAGGGTCGCGCGGTGCTGGCGGATGGACGGGCAATTGACAGTTTGATAAGCCACATGCGGGAAGCGTAAGGCAAGAATTTGATGGGGCCATCGGTTTGGGTGCGCACTCGAGGAGTTACACAAGATGAACGACACAAAAATGCGGCGTGACCGGCTCCGTGAAGAACTAAAAAAGCAGAACCTCGCAGGGTTTATTGTGCCGCTGACTGACGAGCATATGAGCGAATATGTGGCCGACTATGCACAACGCCTGGCCTGGCTAACGGGTTTTCTGGGATCGGCCGGAAGTGCCGTCGTCATGCAAAACGAAGCGGCAATCTTCGTGGATGGGCGCTATACGATCCAGGTTGCCGAGCAGGTCGATAAGCAAGTATTCGAATATCGGCATTTGCTCGATGAGCCACCCAAAGACTGGATTTCTGGACGCGTTGGCGCGGGCGACCGGTTTGGAATCGACCCATGGCTCCACTCAAACAGTTTCGTCAAATCGATGCGTGATGAACTGGAGACCCGCGGGGCCACCCTTGTGGAACTGGAAAGTAACCCGATCGATAGCATCTGGGATGATCAACCCGAACGCCCCAAGGGCGCCATTCGATTGCTCGATGTCGCTTTTGCCGGGGAAACATCTGAACAAAAGCGTGCAAAACTCGCAGAGGGCTTGAAGAAAACCGGCGCAAATCATGTCGTGTTGAGCGCGCTCGATAGTGTCGCCTGGCTTTTCAATATTCGCGGCGATGACGTTGCCAACACACCCGTCGCATACGCCTTTGCAAGCGTCGATGATGATGGCACCGCTACCTTGTATATTGACGCGGCGAAAGTGCCGCCCGATGTACGAGAAGCCTTTGATTCGGGTATTTCCGTTGCATCGCGCGAGGCGCTGCTTGATAACATCGCCGCGTGGGGGCAGTCGGGCGACACCATCCAGCTTGATGAGGCGACCAACGTATCGGCGCTTTTCTCCGCGGCAAAGGCGTCGGGGGCGCGGATCCGCGTTGCCGCCGACCCCGCAATGGCGACAAAGGCGAAAAAAAACAAGACTGAGCAGGAAGGCACCCGCGCGGCGCATCGGCGTGATGGGGCGGCGCTCACGAAATTTCTGGCATGGTTCGACAAGGAGGCACCGAAGGGCGAGCTGACCGAAATCTCTGCCGCCGATAAGCTTGAAGCCTTCCGCCGGGAAGGCAATCTCTTTCAGGATTTGAGCTTTCGAACGATCTCCGGGGCGGGGGAACACGGTGCGCTTTGCCATTATTCAGTGACCCCGGAAAGTAACCGACCCATCCGAACGGGTGAACTTTACCTCGTCGACTCGGGTGGTCAGTATCTTGACGGTACCACGGACGTCACGCGCACGATGCCGGTGGGCGACGTTTCGGATGATGAGAAGCGCTGCTTTACAGCTGTTTTGAAGGGTCATATCGCGCTTGCCACACAAATCTTTCCCAAAGGAACGGGGGGGCAGCAACTTGATGCGATTGCGCGCGCGCCGCTTTGGGAACTTGGTCTCGATTATGACCACGGAACCGGCCACGGTGTGGGCAGCTATCTCAGCGTTCACGAGGGCCCGCAACGTATCGGCAAGACGATTTCAATGGTTCCGCTTGAAGAGGGTATGATTTGCTCGAACGAGCCCGGATACTACCGCGAGGGTGCGTTTGGCATTCGCATTGAAAATCTCGTATTGGTAGTTCCCGTCGATACTGGCGAGGATGGGCGGGAATTCCTGGGCTTTGAAACAATCACGCTTGCCCCGATTAACCGGCGGCTCATCCTGCCTTCGCTCCTCACCGATCGAGAACGCTCGTGGCTCGATCGCTATCACCAACGGGTTTATGCCGAGCTTAGCCCTCAACTTGATGGTGAGGCAGCCCAGTATCTGAAAGCGGCAACGGCTCCGCTTGCGTGAAAGAATGATCGCCAACGTGTTTTTTCACCAAAAGTCCACTGTCGATCATATTTGCAATGACAACATCGCTAACTATATGCTTTCACGTTATAATCTTAGATACGGAAACGAAACGACTGGTCATCACTTTGGAAACATGCTACCACATAGTCAGGGTTGCGTAGCGTATATGGGGGGTTCGTAACACACGGGCGTTTAGGCCTGAGTGTCGGATATTGGGTTGTGACTGCTGTTCACCAGAGATTAGTTGCTTTCCTTATGTTCGGCGCATTTGCGCTGGCGATGCTTGTGGGCATGTCGTTCACACTGCTGTTCGCCAGCAGGTTGCCGCTAAAAGTCTTTGCGTTTTCAGGGCTTTGGCTGATTTTCCTGATTTTTCTGATTTGGTTGGTCGGGCTATTGCGGATTGGCAGTGACGCCTATCAGGCGTCCCCCGAACGTAAGCGCGCTTTATTTCTAAAGCCCGGTGCCTTTTGGCTCGTGTTGCTGTTTGCCCTGCTGAGCACAATTCTCCTGATCTTCAACCTGATGGCCGAGCCGTTGAGCACAATCAAGCGGATGCATTTGGTGTTGCAACTCGGCTTGATGGTCAGTTTCCTCGGTCTCCTCATCTGGCAATTTATCGAGCTTCAGGTGCCCAACCCGAAAATGGTCGATGTCAGGGGCATCGCCAACCTTAGCCGCTATGACAAACTGGTGGGCGCGCTCTCACGGCTGGAGAATGGTGCCTGGCTGAGCCAGGCTGTCGGCATGCAGGGGCCAGCGCGGCTCCGTACCGCGATTTCCTGGTGGCGCGAAGAAATCCTCGGCAGCTTACCGCGCCGGGCGGATGTGCTGAACAAGCCGGGGGCTGTGGGATTTCTGGAAGAGGCCGAAGACATCTTGAACGACCTGATGGACCTTGCCGAACGGAAGGCCACCGATACTGGTGAAGTGCACCAGGCTGAAGAACGTGTGATTGCATCGATGTCAAAAATCGAGACGCTTGCAATCTGACCTGGCGGCATCGAATTTTTTCAGTATCAAACCCCGATCGGTGGAACGCAACCGGTTGGTATGAACCCTCCCGCAGAGCGTAAATCGATCAAAAAACCAGCGAGACGAAAATCCGAATTGCTTCCCCCGCCGACTTATGGTGCATCACGAAACCTGATAGTTTTGACACCGTGCTGGGTAATTATGAATGGCCGCAAAGGGGATTAAATCGTGAAACTCATTCAATTTCTGGTCTTGGCTGTGGCAGTGGGCGCTTCGCCGCCTGTCATTGCGCATGAGATGTTTCTCAAGCCAAAGGACCACACAATCCCCCCGGGATCGACGGCTACGATCAAACTCGTCAACGGGACGTTCTATCGAAGCGAAAATGTCATTGACCGTGATCGAATGCGTGATGTGACGATTTATGGCGGTGGAAAAATTCGCCACCCCTTGGGCGACCAGTGGCGTGACCAGGGCCTGGCAACAATTCTGACCCAGGATGCCCTGGACTCGGGCACCTACGCCATCGGTGTGTCCACCATGCCTCGCGACTTTTCGATGACGCGCGATAGTTTCATCAAGTATCTGCGACATGAGGGTGTGATGGATACGCTTGCTGATTTTCAAGCCAATAGCACACTAGAAAACGTTCGAGAGCGCTACGCCAAACATGTCCGTACAATTGTCCAGGTCGGTGAAACCCGTTCGGATGAGTATGGTCGTGCCTTTGGCTACCCCGTGGAGATCCTTTTAGAAACCAATCCGCATGATGCCGATGTCGGTGATGAGGTTGGATTTCAGGTCCTGCGAAACGGCGTGCCCCTTCCTGGTCAATTGGTTTATGCCAGTTACGGTGGATATCATGCGCATAATGCCGAAGGAGATCATGAGCGGGCGATCTCGCTCCGGACCGATGCAGACGGGCAAGCGGGCTTTACGGTGAGTACGTCGGGGATCTGGTATTTAACCCTAATCCACATGGAAGCGCGCGAAAACGATCCTGATGTTGACTATGAGTCGAACTGGGCAACCCTGACCTTCGCGATCAATTAAGAAAGCCGACGAAGCCCTTGTTCGACTTGCTTTTGACCGGCACGCAAAGAAAGGCGGCTCCTCATTTCAGGGCCGCCTTTTCTTGTTTTCATTTGGTCGCTCCACCTACCGACGGCGACGAAGCCCGATACCCGCAAGCGCTATCCCGAGAAGACCGAGCATGCCAGGAGCTGGCACCGGCGTTGGGTCCGGATCTGGATCGGGATCAGGGTCTGGATCGGGATCTGGTGAGTCATCAACCGAGGCGAAAATTAA
>JBCDDR010000178.1:0-5674 GCA_039180205.1 Pseudomonadota bacterium
CCCGGATACGATCGACATTCGCGAGATTATGATCGAGCCCTGGTTCGTGCCCGAGACAACAGGTTTGCGCGAACAGCTTAATGTGTTCCGCCAGCGCAAAGCCCATTTCGCACTCGTCGTCGATGAGTATGGAAGCTTGATGGGGCTTGTGACGCTTGAAGACATCCTCGAAGAGATCGTTGGCGATATCATTGATGAGCATGATGTTGAGGAAACTGAGGGCATCAGCGTATCGGCGGAAGGCTTCGTTACGGTAGAGGGTCGGGTCACCATCCGCGATCTCAACCGTCGCATGGACTGGGATTTACCCGATGAAGAGGCTGCGACGGTGGCTGGCCTTGTGATTGACCAGGCACGGGTTATCCCTACGCGGGGGCAAATATTTCGCTTTTTCGGGAAGGAATTCAAAATTCTGAAACGTCAGCGTAACCAGATAACACTGATTGAAATCTCAACACTCCCGGACGACACCGGCACCATCGGGGTCACTATGGGAGCGACCGATACCCAGCCAGTTTCCTAGCGCCAGGATCGACTAACTCTAGGGCTTAAGGTCGAGGCTGAGCGCATGGACTTGTTCGGCAAGTTCCTCGGCCAGTATACGATAGACCATGCGTTGACAGTCGACCCGCGACTTGCCAGCGAATTTCGCTGAGCGCATGCGAACGTGGAAATGGCTTTCGCCGCCCTCGCGATACCCGGCATGACCTCGATGCTGTTCGCTTTGATCCTCGACCATCAAATCGGTAGGATCAAACGCGGTATTCAGCTTGGTTTCGATGTGCTTGGCCATTTCGCCCATTGATTTTCTCCCAAATCGCTGAATGTCAGGCATATGAAAAGGCACGTAGCATAAACGAACAGATGGCGAAACGACCAACACGCGGACGGTTTCATGGGCGGGTTCAGCATGAGGACGGGCGAAAATGCGCCTGGCCCGGATGCACCAGCGCGGGTGAATTTCGCGCGCCGCGATCACGCGAGGCCGCGCGTACAAACACCGATTTGCCCATTGACGATTATTTGTGGTTTTGTCTCGATCACGTGCGTGAATACAACCAGTCATGGGATTTCTTTAAGGGGCTTAACCCCGAAGATCAGGCGGCCGTTAACGGCGCCCACCCAGGATGGGATCGACCCACATGGGCATTTGGAAGACACCCTTATGCCGCTGCATTTTCTGCCGATGAAACAAATTTTCAGGACCCTCACGGGGTCTTTCATTCGGCGTCTGCTCGTGCACAGGCCGCCCGTTCGAGTCGCAGCCATGCCCAGGTGCGCGCCCTCAAAACCCTGGGGTTAGAGCCTGATGCGCCCGAAGCCGAGATCAAAAAACGCTATCGTGAATTGATCAAGCGATACCATCCTGATGCGCACGCAAAGCGCGCCGGTGACAACGCGTCAGACGAACGGCGGTTGAAAAGCATCATCGACGCCTATAATCAATTGAAACCCTTATGGCGTTCAAGTGCCGGCGCGACTTAACCCGAATGTGTGATTGTTTTGGACCGCGATGAGTACCAATTGTGTTACTGCCAGCAAGGTGGGAACGATTTCTAGAAAAGACCGAGACATTTATGACCGTTGAGCCCCTGAACCTTGAGACCTCAAACGGGGATAATGAAATCCCGCAACTGGACGCGCCGGACATCAAGGTGAATGCCCGCGAGGTGTTTGGTGTCGATGCGGATTTCGAGGTACCCGCCTTTTCGAAACCGAGCGCGCGCGTTCCTGATCTCGACCCGGCCTATGTGTTCGACCCACAAACGACATTGGCCATTCTCGCCGGCTTTGCTTTCAACCGGCGGGTGATGATCCAGGGCTATCACGGCACTGGAAAGTCCACCCATATCGAACAGGTTGCCGCGCGGCTGAATTGGCCCTGCGTACGGGTCAACTTGGATAGCCACATCAGCCGCATCGACTTGGTGGGCAAGGATGTGATTGCGCTGCAGGACGGTCGACAAGTCACCGAATTTCAGGAAGGGATCCTGCCTTGGGCCCTGCAAACGCCCACCGCGCTTGTATTTGACGAGTATGACGCCGGACGGCCCGATGTGATGTTCGTCATTCAGCGCGTTCTCGAAGTCGAGGGGAAACTGACGCTTCTCGATCAGAACCGGATTATTCGCCCCAATCCGTTTTTCCGTTTGTTTGCCACCGCGAACACGGTGGGTCTTGGCGACACAACGGGTCTTTATCATGGCACCCAGCAGATCAATCAGGGCCAGATGGACCGCTGGTCGATTGTGACGACGCTCAATTATCTGCCGCATGAGACCGAAGTTGAGATTATTCTCGCCAAATGCCCGAGCTATCAAAATGACAAGGGGCGTGAAACGATTGCGTCGATGGTTCGGCTTGCCGAACTGAGCCGTACCGGCTTTCAAAACGGAGATCTTTCGACCGTAATGAGCCCGCGCACGGTGATTACGTGGGCTCAGAATGCCGAAATCTTCAACGACGTCGCGCTCGGATTTCAGGTGAGCTTCCTCAACAAATGTGATGAAGCTGAACGAATGATGGTGGCTGAATATTATCAGCGCTGCTTTGGGGAGGATCTGCCGCAAAGCGCACCCGCCCAGTTCAGCGGTCGCTGAGCGACCCTACGTGACCATTGAAGCGAGCGAATGAGCGAGAAACCAAATCCTGCGGATCAGTTTCGCCAAGCGCTTTCGGGCGCCATGAAGGCGGTCGCTGCCGACTCAGAACTCGAGGTCGTCTTTAATGCTGATAAGCCGGGGCTCGCCGGAAAACTGGCGCGGCTGCCAATGCCCCGCCATGACCTGCCCGATGCCCAAGTTGAGGCGATCCGCGGGCTTTCCGATTCGATGGCACTCCGCCTGCGCCATCATGATGCGCGGGTCCACGCCGCCCACCAACCCCCTAGCGGAGAGGCGCGCGATATTTTCAACGCGATCGAACAAGCGAGGGTTGAGGGGCTTGGCGCCACGCAAATGCAGGGGATCGCCGCAAACCTCTCTAACCTGATCAAAGATCGGTGCCGCGACGATGGGCTCTTTCAAGCACGCACCGTTGACGATATCCCGCTCGGAGCTGCCCTGGCACTGATGGTTCGTGAGCGCGTGACGGGCACCCCGCCCCCGGTTGAAGCGCAGGCCGCGATCGACCTCGTCCGCGTGAATATCGAAGACAAAGGTGGCTCGACGCTCGACCGACTGGCTGACGTCATTGATGACCAATCGGCATTTTCGGCGTTAATCCGCAACCTGCTGACCGACCTCGATATTCTCGAAGACGACGGGCAGAAGCCTGAAGAACAGAACCAGGATACCGAAGACCAGGAAGACGATAAGCAGGATCAGCAGGGCGAAGATGGCGACGGCAGCGGCGATGACCAATCGGCTAGCGACAGCGTCCCTGACGAGGAGGCTGATACCGATAGCGGTGACGAGGATGGTGACAGCCAACAGGCAGGTGAAGTCGGTATTGATGATACGCCGACGCAGTCATTCGGCGACGAACGCGAAGAGGGGATGACGCCCTTTCGCCCGAACACGCCTTTAAGCCAGCTCTCACCCGATTTCGACTACCAAACCTACACGACGGCATTTGACGAGATTGTTCTGGCGGAAGACCTTTGCGACGCCGACGAATTGGCGCGTCTTCGGAATTATCTCGACCAGCAGCTTATCCACCTCCAGGGCGCCGTGACAAAACTCGCCAACCGATTGCAGCGCCGTCTCATGGCACAGCAAAATCGGGCCTGGGAGTTTGATCTTGAGGAAGGCCTGCTCGATAGCGGCAGGCTTGCCCGAATTGTGGTAAGCCCGCAGCACCCGCTTTCCTATAAATGGGAACAAGAAACCGATTTCCGTGACACCGTGGTCACCTTGCTGATCGATAATTCGGGGTCGATGCGTGGCAGACCGATTTCGATCGCAGCGATCTGCGCGGATATCCTCGCGCGCACGCTTGAACGCTGCGGCGTAAAAGTCGAAATCCTCGGCTTCACGACCCGCGCGTGGAAGGGCGGACAATCGCGTGATCAATGGCTGAAAGAGGGGAAGCCGACACATCCCGGCCGCCTCAATGACCTTCGGCATATTATCTTCAAAACCGCAGATGCTCCGTGGCGGCGGACCCGGCGGAACCTCGGACTGATGATGCGTGAGGGGCTTTTGAAAGAAAATATCGATGGTGAGGGTCTGTTGTGGGCGCACCACCGTCTTGTCAATCGTCCAGAGGAACGGCGCATCCTGATGGTCATTTCCGACGGCGCACCGGTTGACGACAGTACGCTTTCAGTCAACTCGGGAAGTTACCTCGAACGGCATTTGCGCCAGGTCATCGGCTGGATAGAAAAGGCGTCACCTGTCGAGTTGATTGCCATTGGAATCGGTCATGATGTGACCCGATACTATGCGCGGGCGGTCACAATTATGGATGCTGAACAGTTAGGTGGCGCAATGGTCGAGCAGCTCGCCGCACTGTTTGACGAGGACACCCCAGCTAAACGCCGTCGGCGAAAATAAGGTGGAAGTGCTGTGACCAAAGAATGTCACAGCGCGTCACATGATTATCGCACGCCCGCAAATGGGCTTCAGCCTAAAACATAGGTAACGGAATAAGCACACGCCTGTTTCGTTGAAACGTTTGATAGGCCGCGATTTGGCAAAGGAAGCTTCCCCACAGAGCTCGCTTTTTCCAAGGTTTGTCAAATGCGCCGGTCGAGAATTCTGACGCGGGTTCCTGCCCACTGCCCTGAACCCCTGCCGCGTTGGTTTTTTCGACCGGCTTTTCTATTTTGCGAATCAATTGAAATCGCTGATTGTTTTTGACCACGGATGCGATTTCGAAGGATTAGTTCTGATCAGTTTTCGGGCGATTCGGCGGTTCCCAAAGCTCAATCTTCGTACCTTCAGGGTCCATCACCCAGCCAAACTTGCCATATTCTTCATAGGTCACCGGTTCCCCGATCAGATGAGCCCCTTGTGCCTTCGCGCGCGCAAGGACGGCATCCAGGTCATCCACCATCAGGTTCACCATAAAGTCGCGTTTGCTGGGCCCGAAATAGTCCGTCTTTTCTTCGAAAATGGTCCACACGGTGCGCGCATATTTCTCGCGCGTGTTTTCTATTGTAATCGGAAACGACACCCCCGGCTCGTCTATGTCTGGCATGCCGAGCGTATTCACGTACCAATTTCGTAATGCTTCTTTATCGGGTGACCGAAAAAACACCCCACCCAGTCCGATCACGCGCCCCTTTGACCCTGTTTTTTTATCATTCACTTCGATTCCCCCATGTTTCGACTTTCTGGATGCGTGGGTATAACACAGGTCTCGGCGGTGCTTGAAGCGATTGGTCGCCGCCAATCACCATCAAACGATGACCAAGCAGGCCGGGACGACATCACGCAAATTTAGCGGACCGGCGACAGGGCTTGCCTATTGCCATAAAGCCATGGTCAAAGCGGACTTATGTTTTGGCGAATTTCAACTCTTTTGAGTTTTGTGGTGCTTGGCACATTGTGCGGCGCCGAGCTCTTTGACTGGTCAGCTTCAGGCAGGTTTTCCCTTCTGTCGATTGAGGGTTTATTGCAATTGTTCAAACTGCCGATCGGATGGTGGCCGCTATCTTCGCCGCTGATCGCTGACATACCGGCATTGGCGGTTGTTTTGCTGTTTTTTATAGTCGCACGTACCGCGAGCC
>JBCDDR010000179.1:0-5627 GCA_039180205.1 Pseudomonadota bacterium
CCCTTGAAGCTGGGCAGAAAGCTATGGTGGATATTGATACATTTCCCTGCCCAGGCGTCGCAAAGTTCGTTTGACAGGACCTGCATATAGCGGGCGAGGACAACGAGGTCGGCGCCTGCATCGGAAACGGCGCGCTGAAACGCCGCCTGCTGCTCGAACTTAGTCTCTTGAGTAACGGGCAGATGGATGAAAGGGATATCGTGCCATTCCACAAGCGGGCGGGTTGTGTCGTGGTTAGAAATCACAGCGGCAATATCGCCCCCAATCGCACCCACACGATGGCGATGCAACAGATCGACCAGGCAATGATCAAACTTTGAAACGGCAATCACAAGCCGAGGCCGTTGAGCGGTGGCGTGAAGGCATGCGGCGCCCGGAAGCATATCACCGATTTCCGCAATATTTTTCCGCAACGCGTCCGCGCGGCTGTCGGCGAGACGCACCTGCATGCGCACAAAAAAGGCGCCCGTTGCATCGTCGCCAAAGGATTGTGCATCGCGCACATCGCCGCCATGCGACCGAACCGCATCAGAGATTGCCGCAAGCTTTCCCGGTCGATCTGCCGTACGGCAAAGCAAAACATAATCGCCGAATGTCATGATCGACTGCCCTTTTGACCCTGAAAGCATCCACCTTACCCGCTCAGGAATACCGACAAGCCGCCTTTGGCAAGGCTTTTTTGCCTGGTGATTGGGCGGTAGAATTGCAATTGCCATCGTCGGTGAATGTCTCTAATTTTCCCTTGCACGCAAGCAGCAACAAGGCTATGTCCGCCCACTTGATGTTGGATATGGCGCGATTGGCTGCGCGTTGTTGAAGATTGAATTTGAGATTTGTGCGGCTGGTCGCAATGCTAGCTGCACCGACCTTGATATCTTATCAACAACGATACGGATTTAGGAGTGTAGCTCAGCTGGTAGAGCATCGGTCTCCAAAACCGAGGGTCGGGGGTTCGAACCCCTCCACTCCTGCCACCCGTGTGCATAGGCCAAATGCGGTGAGATTTTGAAAGCGCGGTGCGAGGAGCTTCAAGGGCTTCGCTCCAGCGCTTTTTGTGTGGATTGCGGTTGTTGTGCGCGCTCAGATAAGGGGCGGGCAAGGCTGCGATACGCGACATGTGGTGAACAGATCGGCCCGGCGTGATGGTGTGCTGATCAAAGCAAAGGCATAGGTGAATGGCCAAGACGAGTCCGGGTGAGTTTGTCCGCCAGGTGCGTCAGGAAATGCGCAAGGTCACATGGCCCACGCGCAAAGAGACCCTGGTCACTGCATTCATGGTGTTTGTCATGGTTGTGATTATGTCGCTGTTCTTTTTGTTGGTGGACACGGGTCTGTCCGCGGCGGTCAAAGGGCTCTTGAGCCTGGGTGTATAACAAAGTCTGCGTGTGGCGTTCGAAGATCGAGCCACAGAGAACTGAGGAAACGAATGCCAAAACGCTGGTACATCATTCACGCCTATTCAGGCTTTGAAAACAAGGTCGCGCAGCAGATTCTCGATCAGGCGCGCGCGCAGGACCTTGAGCACGACTTTGATGAGGTCATCGTGCCGACCGAAGAGGTTGTGGAGATGAAACGCGGGCAGCGCGTAAAATCGGAACGTAAATTTTTTCCAGGTTATGTTCTGGCGAAAATGGATATGACCGATCAGGCCTATCACATCGTGGCGAATACGCCGAAGGTGACCGGCTTTTTGGGGCCTCAGGGCAAGCCCGCGCCGATCACCGAATCGGAAGCCAAACGGATCCTGCACCAGGTCGAAGAAGGCGTTGAACGGCCCAAACCAAAGGTCGCGTTCGATATCGGCGAGGAGGTTCGCGTGATCGATGGGCCGTTTACCTCGTTCAATGGCCTGGTTGAAGATATTGATGAAGAGCGGGCGCGGCTGAAAGTGTCGGTCTCGATCTTTGGGCGGGCGACCCCCGTCGAACTCGAATATGGGCAGGTCGAAAAAGGCTGACCTGTCACTATAGCGATGTGGGAGGTGTGCCATCGCCGTACCACGTCACCTTTTTTTGAACGCACGGGCCGTCGTTGATCGGCGCGTGGCATTGAAGGAATAGAAAATGGCAAAGAAGAAGATCGCCGGTTACCTCAAACTTCAGGTTCCCGCCGGTGCCGCAAACCCATCGCCGCCAATCGGGCCGGCGCTTGGTCAACGCGGCGTGAATATTATGGAATTCTGTAAGGCGTTCAACGCAGCGACCGATGGAATGGAAAAAGGGATGCCAATCCCAACCATCATCACCGTTTATGGGGATCGTTCGTTTACATTCGTCACCAAAACGCCGCCTGCCTCTTATTACCTGAAGAAGGCGGCCAAGCAAAAGTCTGGCAATAAAACGCCTGGCCGTGGCTTTACCGGAAAGGTGACGCGCGAACAGGTGAAAGAGATCGCCGAAGCCAAAATGGTGGACCTTAATGCCGCTGACATCGACGGTGCCATGAAAATTATTGAAGGCTCGGCACGTTCGATGGGCTTTGAAGTGGTGGAGGGCTAAGGCAATGGCAAAACTTGGAAAACGGATGAAGGCGGCAACGGCCGCGGTCGATCGCGAAGCGCTTTATGCGATTGATGAAGCTGTAAGCCTTGTGAAAGCAAACGCGAAAGCAAAGTTTGACGAAACGATCGAAGTTGCGGTGGGTCTGAATGTTGATCCGCGCCATGCCGATCAGATGGTGCGGGGTGTTGTGAGCTTGCCCAAAGGCACAGGCAAAAGCGTGCGCGTCGCAGTGTTTGCGCGCGGGGACAAGGCCGAAGAGGCAACGGCTGCCGGTGCGGATGTGGTTGGCGCTGAAGACCTGATGGAAGCCATTCAAAAAGGTGAAATCAATTTTGAACGCTGCATCGCGACGCCGGACATGATGCCGGTTGTGGGCCGGTTGGGGAAAATTCTCGGCCCCAAAGGTCTGATGCCGAACCCGAAACTCGGCACCGTGACGCCTCAAGTCAAGGAAGCGGTTGAGGCGGCCAAAGGTGGTCAGATTGAGTTTCGCGTGGAAAAAGCCGGCATCATCCATGCGGGCGTTGGCAAAGCGAGCTTTAGCGAAGGCGACCTGAAGACAAACCTTACCGCCTTTGTAGGTGCGTTGATCAAAGCCAAGCCGTCAGGTGCCAAAGGCAAGTATCTGAAAAAGATTTCGCTAACCTCATCGATGGGGCCGGGCATAAAAGTTGACCCGGCAACTTTTGAAATCGAAGGGGCGCAAGCGTAAGCAAATTGAAAGGGCGGCGATACGTCGTCCTTCGCAAGTTCCTGCGGAAACCGATGCCGATTTGGCAGGTGACGCAGGTGACGCCGACGGGACTGACTTCGGTATGAGGTCTTCTCGTTGGGACTGTCCGAGACTGCGGGTGGGGTCGGGCTTGGGTGTTGCATCTTATGCGCCAAAACACTCAGCATCGCCGCTTAAGCCAAATTGGGCCCGCATAGATGGGGTTGCGTCAATATTAGATCCTTCGTGCGCCCTCAGGCGCCTCGATCGGTCAGCCATATTGTCGGTTCCCGGCTTCGGACGAGCCAGGGTTGGTCAGTGGTGGTTATGAGATGCCAGCACTTGCCGACCGCTCGATGAACCGGAGTGGCGCCGAACGGGGTAACTCGCTCATGCCGCTTCATATGAGGAGACGATAAGTGGACCGAGTCCAAAAACAGGAACTGGTGGGCGAGCTCAACCAGGTGTTCACGCAGCAATCCGTCATCGTCGTCACCCGGTATTCCGGGATGTCGGTCGGCGAAATGACTGATCTGCGTCAACAGCTGCGCGAGGCGGGTGCTGGTTTCAAAGTCACGAAAAACCGGCTGACGAAGCTGGCTCTCGATGGCACGGACGCAGCGGGTATCGCGGATTTATTCACAGGGCCAACCGCCATCGGGTTTTCCGGTGATCCGGTTGCAGCACCCAAAGTCCTCGTCAAATACGCTAAGGATAATGAGAAGATTGAGATCCTTGGCGGAACGATGGGAACCCAGGTGCTGGACGCCAAAGGCATCGCGGCGCTTGCTGAACTGCCTTCGTTGGATGAACTGCGGGCGAAACTGCTGGGCATGCTCAATACACCGGCAACGCGGATGGCTTCGGTCACCGCCGCACCGGCCACACAGCTTGCCCGTGTGCTCAATGCATATGCCGAGAGTGACGCGGCAGCTTAAAATTTAGTGAATAAGTCTTGACGGCGGCGTGCCGAAAAGACACATGAGGAGACTTGAAAATGGCTGATCTTGAAAAATTGGTTGATGATCTGTCGAGCTTGACCGTATTAGAAGCGGCTGAGTTGTCGAAGATGCTTGAGGAAAAATGGGGCGTTTCCGCGGCTGCCCAAGTGGCTGCTGTTTCCGCTCCCGGTGCCGGTGGTGATGCACCAGCGGCTGAAGAGCAAACAGAGTTTGATGTGATTCTTGCTGCCTTTGGCGACAAGAAGATCAATGTGATTAAAGAAGTGCGCGGGATTACGGGCCTTGGGTTGAAAGAGGCCAAAGAGCTCGTCGAAGGTGCACCGAAGCCTGTGAAGGAAGCTGTTTCTAAAGACGAGGCAGAAGAACTGAAGACGAAACTCGAAGCGGCGGGTGCGACCGTCGAACTCAAGTAAGGGACACGTGCACCCTGTTACCTGTAAACGGTAAACACATTTTATCCGGCGTTGGCGACAGGGCTTGCTCTGTCGTCGGCGTTGGTTTTTGCGTTATTCGTATCCAATTTTATGGCGTGGGAATTCAGGAAACGATGGGGCGGTCTTTGCATCCCCTGGCAGCATCGTAAGCGAAATCCACACGTCAATCGCGTGACCCGGTTGAACTCAACGGGTTGCGAATGACAACGTCGACGGGATGTGCCGAGCGCATCACCGCAGGATCACATCCCTGATAAACGGGACGGCCTGCATCCATCGGGTAAGGACAAAATAATGGCGACAACATTCACCGGTCGAAAACGCGTTCGCAAGGATTTTGGCAGTATCCGCGAAGTCATCGACATGCCAAACCTGATTGAAGTGCAGCGTCACAGCTATGACCAGTTTCTAACGCCTAACGCTGACGAAGATGAGCGGCTCGCCTCGGGGCTAGAGCGTGTGCTTCAGTCGGTGTTTCCGATTTCCGATTTTTCTAACTCGTCAGAGCTGCATTATGTGCGCTACACACTTGAAGCGCCTAAATATGATGTTGAAGAATGTCAGCAGCGCGGCATCACTTATGCAGCTCCCTTACGCGTGACCCTTCGCCTGATTGTCTTTGAGGTCGATCCGGATACCGAAGCGCGGTCGGTTCTCGATATCAAGGAGCAGGAAGTTTACATGGGCGATATGCCGCTCATGACGAAGAACGGTACCTTTGTCGTTAACGGTACCGAGCGGGTGATCGTTTCACAAATGCATCGCTCACCCGGAGTGTTCTTCGACCATGATCGGGGCAAGACCCATTCTTCGGGTAAGTTTCTGTTCGCCGCGCGGGTCAGTCCCTATCGGGGGTCGTGGCTCGATTTTGAATTCGACGCGAAAGACATTTGTCACGTTCGCATTGATCGCCGCCGCAAAATGCCGGCCTCGACCGTTCTCTTCGCGCTTGGGATGAGCCGCGAAGAAATCATGACCTATTTCTACGATACGCTCGTTTGGGGTCGGGATGCCAACG
>JBCDDR010000180.1:0-5619 GCA_039180205.1 Pseudomonadota bacterium
GCGGTTCTTGATCTCGACTATGCCGAAGACAGCAATGCTGCGACCGACGCGAACTTTGTATTGGCGAAGGATGGTGGCATCATCGAAATTCAGGGTACGGGTGAAGAAGCCCCGTTTACCGAGGAAGATCTTCTCAGATTGTTGAGACTGGCCCGCATTGGCTGCGCCGATATCGTCACAGCACAGGAAAAGGCACTGGGCTAGCCGAGAGGCGATATCCGGGTGTGGAGTTCAGCCGCATGGCACGTATATTAACCGAAAACGAGCTCATCGTTGCCAGCCACAACACCGGGAAAGTGCGCGAGATTGGCGAGTTGATCGCGCCCTTTGGCTTGGAAGCCAAATCGGTGGGTGAGCTTGGTTTCGATGTCCCAGTTGAAGATGGCAAAAGCTTTGCCGAAAATGCTGCGATCAAGGCCCATGCCGCCGCGAAAAGGAGCGGGAAGCCAGCGCTCAGCGACGACAGCGGGCTTTGCGTCGATGCGCTTGGCGGCGCACCGGGCATCTATTCCGCCGATTGGGCAGGTGAACCGCGCGACTTTGGCCGTGCCATGGAAAAAGTTCACGTCGCCCTCATCGACCATAAAGCGCCTGCGAGCGAATGGACGGCACACTTTACCTGCGCGCTTTGCATTGCCTGGCCCGACGGTCATGAAGAGGTTTTTCTGGGCCGCGTCGATGGCCACCTCATCTGGCCTCCGCGCGGCGACCATGGCTTTGGTTACGACCCGATGTTTATACCTGAAGGCCATCAGCAGAGCTTTGGTGAACTCGCGCCCGAGATCAAACATGCCATGTCGCATCGCGCCGATGCATTTCAGCAATTAAAGACCGCCTGCCTCGACCCGAGGGGTGTGACCGCTTGAGCGCAACCGCAGGAATGTCATTGCGTGGGCACCATGAGACGATCCCGCCGCATGATCTTGCTCTCTATATCCATTGGCCATTTTGCGCGACCAAGTGCCCCTATTGCGATTTCAACAGCCATGTTCGCGATACGATTGACGTTGCTGAGTGGACGCAAGCGCTTTTGACAGCGCTTCGGTCGCAGGCGGCCGAAGTCCCTCACCATCGGTTGCATTCGATTTTCTTTGGCGGCGGAACACCTTCGCTGATGCCACCAGCCATGGTTGCTGCCTTGATCGAGGAAGCCAAACGGCTCTGGCCGCATCAAGACAGTCCACTTGAAATCACGCTTGAGGCAAACCCGAGCAGCGTCGAAATCGCACGTTTCGAAGCATTGCGCGAGGCTGGCGTAAACCGCATCTCCATTGGCGTGCAGTCGCTCGATGATGATCATTTGAAGTTTCTTGGTCGCCCGCACAATGCCGCCGAGGCGCGCGCTGCGATTGAGGCGGCAGGGCGCATTTTTGCCAATTGGAGCCTGGATCTGATCTACGCGCTACCCGGGGACACGGTGGCGACGTGGCGTCAACGACTGGATGACGTCATTCCCCTCCTTGGAAATCATGCGAGCCTCTATCAACTCACCATAGAGCCCGGAACCGCGTTCTATAGCCAGCATAAGCGCGGCGCTTTCACGCTCCCCGATGAGGAAACCGCGGCAGATCTCTTTCGGTTTACCCAGGACCGAATGGCTGAGGCAGGATTACCGAGTTATGAAATCTCAAATCACGCAAGACCCGGCGCACAATCGAAGCACAATCTGGTCTATTGGCGCGGCAGTGACTACCTCGGCGTTGGCCCCGGCGCACACGGGCGTATCGAAAATCATGCCCCGCCTTATGGACGACAGGCGCGGGTTGCGGTGAAAAAGCCCGAGGCCTATTTGCGCCATGTTGCCGAGCACGGACACGACCTTCAGGAGGTGAATTGGATTGATCCGAAAGCCGCCACTGAAGAGCTGGTGATGATGGCGTTGCGCATAATCGAGGGCATCGACCTGACCGTATTGCAAAGACTAAGCCGACGACAGGTTTCCGACACCCTCGATGAAGAGACCATCGACCTGTTATGCGATGAAGGATTGATTACTTGCGAGCAGAACCGCCTTGCGCTCACCGGAAAAGGTCGCCCCTTGCTCAACACGATCGCCGCGAAATTGCTAAAGGCCTGATTGGATCGCTTGGGGTTAGGACCCAAACAAACTGGTATCGCGCTCGAAACTTGTTGGTGCGGTTACGATATTTCGGATACCTTCCGCAGTAATTTCCCGAATGGTAAGGGCGCGCCGCACAATTTTATCGCTGCCAAATCGGAAGATCCCATCGACCCCCGAAAACCCTTCCACCGCCTCTATTTGTTCCGAAGAGAAGCGGAAATCGAGAATAGGCTCACGCGCGAGGTGGATGACCAGTGCGGCCGCATCGTACCCGAGGCTCGCGATCCGCGGCGGCAGGCGCGCATAATTCTCTTCAAACCGTTTTGAAAAGGCGGAAAAATCCGGTGACTCAAGGGCCGCAAATCGCGCGCCATGAAGTGACGGTTCTCGCACCAGCGAGCGATCGCTCCAATATCCCGTGCCCAAAATCTGAATCTGTTCTTCGTCAATCTCATTGATCGCAAGCAGGGGGGCAATCGTGTGCATCAGCGCGCCACCTTCGGCAATGAAGAGCGCTTCAAAGGGCGGCTGCCCCATTGTCTCGCGGTTTTCAAGCTCGCTCAAAAATTCGAGCGACATATCGTCGTTGAGTTCCTCGAGCACATCGCGTTCTTGGCGTAACTCTCTTTTGCGCCGTTCAAACTGGCTGATCCGACGGATTGGATCAAATACGCCTGCACTCGTCCGATCAAAAACCTCGACCGCAACGATAGAGCCCCCTCCTGCATTGACCTTGGCCGCGAAACGATCGAGCGTTACCTCTCCATAGCTGCCATGGGGGACAAGTGCCGCAAACCGGCGCAGTCCCAGGTCATCCACGGCATGATCCACGATGGCCTCTACCTCCTGCCCGGGCAATACGCCGAATACATAAGTCCGCCCGCCAGCGACCGTGGCATCATTGCTAAAGGTGAACACCGGGATATCAGCACGCAGCGCAATGGGTGCAATCACCTTCGCATTTGTACTGAAAAGCGGACCGATAATGGCGACCACATTTGCAGCCACCGCTTCAATCGCAGCCGTTTCCGCGCCCTTCGCCGTTCCCTTCGTATCAAAGGATAAAAGTTCAATGCGGGGATCGAACGCGTCGAAAAACGCCATCTGCGCCGCATTCAAAAGCGCTTCACCAACGCTTGCCTGGGGGCCGGATTGCGGCACCAGAACCGCGATCCGTATGGGGTCCAACTCAAAGCCATCGATTTGGTCGACAGACGTTTCCGGGGGGCCTTGCACAGCAGGATCCAGCGGCAACTGAGCGGTTTCCTGACCGCCAGTTGCACAAGCCGCAAGCAGGGTCACCATGCCAAAGCAGGCAAGTGCCGTACGGGAAACCTTGCGAATGTCTATGAGGCAGCCTCTAAGCCAGTTGCGGTCCATAAAGAACGAGTTCATCCTGTGCGTTCCTGTCCTTTGAATGGCTGGGCTCCTTCAGCGACACCGTCACGCAGACACCAACAGGTTCCGCACTAACCACGTTCCCAGCGCGCTTGCTTTGCGATGATGTCGCGTGTTGTACTGAGATGGTGGCATTACGCCAAGATGATGGTGGAAAAAGGACGATACATCCTGTGACGAATCCCCAAGCGACGCGACCTAAATGTCACACAGGCGCGGTTCGCAGTCGATCATATCCTCAATCTGCGACCCGATGACAGGCGGTTCGTCTCTGCCTCCAGGGCTGTATGTGGTGGCAACCCCCATCGGCAACCTCGGCGACCTTAGCCCGCGCGCTTCAGAAACGCTTGCCAAAGCATCCATTATTGCGTGCGAAGATACACGCGTGACCGGAAAGCTCCTTCGCCACATCGGTGCATCGACGCCTCTCACGCGGTTTGATGGATACGCCAAAGAACATCAGGCCCAGCCGCTTGCTGAGCGCGCATTGGTCGAGGCCGTTGCGTTAACGAGCGATGCCGGGACACCGCTCATTTCCGATCCCGGATATATTCTGGTGCGCCTTGCACAAGACCTCGGGGTATCGATTTATTCAATTGCGGGGCCGAGCGCTCTTGCAGCCGCACTTTCGATATCGGGGCTGCCGACCGAAAGTGTTTGTTTCCTGGGGTTTCCGCCCGCCAAATCCAAAGCCCGCCTTTCCTGGATGAAGGCTCAGGCGCACACGCCAGCCACACTGGTTTTCTTTGAGGCACCGCACCGGATTGTGGCGAGCCTCAGCGATATGGCTTCGGTCTTCGGCGGGCGCGAGGCCACGGTCGCGCGCGAGCTCACCAAGAAGTTCGAGACGTCAAGACGCGGTCCGATCGAGGTGCTCGCCGAGGAATATGCGGGCTGCCCCACAATCAAAGGTGAATTCGTAATCATGATCGCGCCGCCGGCCGTTGATACCGGCACGATTGCCGATGATAGAGAGCTTGCCACCGCGCTTGCAGATGCGCGCGAAGCACTCACCGACCGAGAGGCCGTTCACGCGGTCGCCTATGCGTTAAAGCTGCCGCGAAAACGGGTTTATCAGGCTATGCTTGCGCAAAAAGCAACGGAAGATCCGTCATGACGTCGGGACGAGGCGAAACGAGCGCCCGGAAAACCCGGCGCCAACGGGAGCAGACCGGCCGCAAAGCGGAAACATTGGCGCTGTGGTGGCTGCGCCTGAAAGGTTATTCGGTCATCATGCGGCGCGCAAAAACGCCGGTCGGCGAGCTCGATATTCTATGCAGCAAGGGTGATCAGCTCGTCGTTGTCGAGGTGAAATATCGCGATGACCCTGACCGGGCGCTTGAGGCGTTGAACGCCAGACAGCTTGATCGCTGCGCCCGGGCGTTGGAATATTTGCTGGCAACCCACCCTCCCCTCGCGCGCTTCCCGAATATTCGTTTCGACGCGATGCTGGTAAGCCGCCGCGCGTATCCCCGACATATCAAGAATTTGACTGTCTAACGAAGAGTTTTCCTTGTTATTTGGCGTCATGCAGCGCACATCAGCGCAAGATTTTGAACAAACAGACTTGGAGATCGCACCATGGGCCTCAGCGTCGCCATGCAGATGGACCCGCTTGATGGCATCGACATTGATGCTGATTCAAGCTTTGCAATCATGCTTGAGGCGCAATCACGCGGGCATGCGCTTGTCCATTTCGGGCCACAGAACCTGAGCTACGAAGATGGGCTGATCAGTGCCTGGGTTCGCGATGTTGAAGTGCGCCGAGAAAAGGGCAATCACTTCTCTATGGGCGAACCGCGCAAGGCTGATCTCAACGGTTTTGATGTCGTCTGGATGCGCCAGGACCCGCCGTGCGCGCCGTAGCGTCATCAGGGCGCCTGTCGGGTTGTGGTGCCACTGACACGAGACGGCGCGATAATCCGGCTCGAGGAATGTGAGGTTCGGATCCAGATGAATTCCTCGTTCGGCCCGGAAGAGCGACGTGCGACCGATCTGCGCCATATCGTTTGGCGTGATCTCCTGAAAGCGCCAGCCAAGTCCACCGTAGACTGTAAGATCTTGATTTGCATCGGGAAATGCATGATATCCACTACTGTCGAACCAGAGTTCCAACCCTGTCGGGTCGCTATCCGGGGCGGGCATGTCGGGCGCGTAGA
>JBCDDR010000181.1:0-5471 GCA_039180205.1 Pseudomonadota bacterium
CAGGGCTCGGCCCCATGCTGGTTGCAGGCATGCAGCCGGGTGGCCAGCTTACCATCACAACCGAGGTCGAAAACTACCCAGGATTTGCCGAGGCGATCCAAGGGCCATGGCTGATGGAGCAAATGCGTGCCCAGGCCGAGAATGTTGGTACAGACCTTATTGACGACCATATCAATCGAGTTGATTTGTCGAGCCGACCGTTTCGAGCCTATGGTGATAGCGGGCGTGAGTATCATGGCGAAACGCTTGTCGTCGCGACAGGGGCCAAGGCGCGCTGGCTCGGCATTCCTTCCGAAGAGCATTTTCAGGGATTTGGTGTGTCGGCGTGCGCGACGTGTGATGGCTTCTTCTATCGCGACAAAGAGGTTGTCGTGGTCGGTGGCGGCAATACCGCCGTTGAGGAAGCGCTTTTCCTGACCAATTTTGCGAGCAAGGTTCATCTCGTGCACCGCCGCGATAGTCTGCGGGCCGAACAAATCCTGCAAGACCGGCTCATCAAGAATGAGAAGGTCAACATTGTCTGGAACGCGGTTATCGATGAAATCCTGGGTGATGAGAATCCGCGCGGGGTCACCGCCGTGCGGTTGAAGGATACCCAGACCGGCGAAACGCGCGAGCTTGCCACCCATGGGGTGTTCATCGCCATTGGCCATGATCCCGCAACGAGCCTGTTTGAAGGCCAACTCGATCGCGATGGTGAAGGGTATCTCGAAGTCACGCCGGGAGGGACAACAACCAACATTCCTGGCGTCTTCGCGGCGGGCGATGTTTCCGACAAGGTCTATCGTCAAGCGGTAACCGCGGCGGGGCTTGGCTGCATGGCTGCGCTGGATGCTGAGCGCTTTCTAGCGGCGGCTGAAAGCCTTCCGATTGCAGCAGAATAGCGCGACCTTGCGAAACGATCGTATCGATTCCCGACGACCGACGGCGACAGCGGGGTAACGGATTGGATTGGGACAAACTCCGTATTTTCCACTCCGTTGCCGACGCCGGTAGTTTCACTGCTGCGGCGACACGTTCTGGCGGCTCGCAACCGGCATTGTCCCGGCAGATCTCTGCGCTTGAAGCTGAGCTCGACGTTCGATTGTTTCACAGGCACGCGCGTGGACTATCGCTGACCGCGGAGGGCGAGCAGCTGTTTGCGCTTGCGAGCGAAATGAATACCGCAATCGAGCGCACGACTGAGGCCATGACCGAAAGTCGCGAACGACCCTCAGGCGACCTGATGGTGACGACAACGGTGAGTTTCGGTTCATTATGGCTCGCCCCAAAACTCGAGGCGTTTCTGCGTCAGTACCCCGAGATCAATCTGAACCTGGTTTTGTCCGACGAAGATGTGCCGTTACAGCCCAATAGAGCCGCTGTGGCGATCCTTTTTCACAGGCCCCAGTCAGCTGACCTGATCCAGCGCCCGCTTCTCAAAGTGCGCCACCATATCTATGCGTCGGAATCCTATCTGGAAGCACACGGCACGCCCCGGACCGCAACGGATTTGAACGACCATATCCTCATTTCCTACGGGCCGAGCATTCCGGCACCGATCAAGGATGTGAATTGGATCCTTGAGATTGGTGCGACCGGCAAACGGCGCATCCCCCGGATCACGGTCAACAATATTCAGGGCATCGCAGCGGCTGTGTCCGCTGGCGTTGGGATTGCCGTTGTGCCTGATTACCTGATGGAGGGGCAACCGGGGGTTCGGCGGATCCTGTCCGATGTCCGCGACCCGAGTTTTCAGACCTATTTCGTATATGTTGAGGACATGCGGGGTTCCGCCCGCATCAAGGCCCTACGCGACTATCTGCTGCAAGAGATGGCTGGGCTTGGCGGCTTTCTTTGACGGGAAAGGGATCGCCTCTCGTCAAAATCAGATGCAACAAGCCCTACAGCCGCCGCCTCGCCCCCTCTTCGACATTAGGACCTAAGCCGAACCACCCGGCGGCGCGATCATACCATTTTGCGCACTTCGCATAAGCGTGCGCGCGCTCCAAAAGCAAAAGAGCCAGGATCGCCCCATGGATATACGGCTCGGGCTGATTCCCCTTAACCACCAGAAATTGATGGGAAACCGCAAGAACGCCAGCGACATACACGCCTTTATGAATGCGCTTCCAGAGCTTCCCGCCCACGCGTTTGATCATGGCATTGGTCGAAGTCGCGGCAAGCGGGACGAGGACGATGGCGGCGGCCATACCCACTTGGATATAGGTGCGTTTGCCAACATCACGCATAATAGCCGCGACGTCCCACCCCTGCTGAAGCCAGAGATACCCGAATAAATGCAACATTACATAGAAGAACGCGAACAAGCCGACCATCCGCCGTGCGCGCATGATGATCTTGAATTTGCTGAGACGGGCAAACGGGCTTACCGCCAGTGAAATCAGCAGGACGCGGATCGCCGAGAACCCCGTAAATTCATGCGTAAATTCACCGGGCTCAAAACCGAGCGCGCTGGGCTGCCCCTGAAAATAAAGCCACCATTGCCACCCAAGCCAGAGTGCGGGTGCCACAAGGGCAAGCGCCACAATGGGCTTGATTCGCTTGTCAAATGTGGTTGCGGAAATGATCATGTGCGCGCGGATAAACCTTAAAGCGACGTGAGGGTCGCAGCGGCGTTCACACCGCCACGGGTTTTGGTGATGTGGGAAGCGATACCCGTGGTCGAGAGCGAGACGGGGCTAATAATATTTGGCGAGGTTCATATCGCTATACATACCTGCGACTTCATCGGCATAGCCGTTGAACATCTTGGTTTTAATCCGCTTCACCCCACCACGACCTGCGCTGACAATGCGCCGCTCCATGGCCTGCGACCAGCGCGGATGACTGACTTCGGGATTTACATTTGCGTAAAACCCATATTCCCGGGGGTTTTGTTCATTCCACGTTGTCGTCGGCTTATTCTTCACAAGCTGGATCTTGACGATCGACTTTATGCTTTTGAAACCATATTTCCACGGCAGTGCCAACCGGATCGGCGCTCCATTTTGGTTGGGCAATTCTTTGCCATAAAGCCCGGTGACAAGAAACGCGAGCGGGTTCATCGCCTCATCAATGCGGATACCCTCTTTATAGGGGAAGGGGATCGACGGCCAACGGGCACTCTGAGGTTTCAGGTTCTCGGGGTCAAACAACGTATAAAAACGCAGATATTTGGCGTTAGAGGTCGGCTCAAACCGCTTCAATACATCGGCAAGCGGAATACCGATCCAAGGCACAACCATTGACCACGCCTCAACACAGCGAAGCCGATAAATTCGCTCTTCGAGCTGGTGAGGGGCGATGAGATCTTCAAAACCGATTTTGCCAGGCTTTGCAACCTCGCCTTCAACCGTGATCGACCATGGATCTGTTTTGAGCCATTCAGCGTTTTGGCTGGGGGCGCCCTTGCTGGTGCCTAATTCGTAGAAGTTATTGAACCCTGTTACCGCCTCATAGTCAGTCTGGTCTTCTGAAACACGGTACTTACCCTTAACAAAATCCAGCGATTTCCCGGGCCTCGCCTCGTCATCCGCCTGGGCATGACCCAGGCCATTCAGACAGGAATAGCCAACCGTGCCACTGATCGCCGCCCCCAATCCGGCGGCGCGCATGATGTCCCGGCGTGAGACATACGCCGTTTCATCGGTCACTTCGGTCTCGGGAACATCCCACGTTTTCCGCTTTTTGATGAGCATATATGCCCCTCTTGATTGTTTGATGGACCAACACATGGTCCCTTTCTTGTGAGCCGTTTCGCCTCGTCCGCGTGCTGCTTGAAATTGAAACGAAATATGACAAGCGCAAGTCTACAGGCACTCACAATGGATTGATAGGGCGTGACTGATCCGCAGGAAAACCAACTAACCCGTTGATAACCGAGCCGTCGCCTCGGATATACGCTCGCACGCACGCGCCAAGGTTGCCATATCGGTTGCATAGGAAACTCGAAAACATGGACTAAGGCCGAATGCCTCACCATGAACCACGGCGACGCCAGCCTCTTCAAGCAGATAAGTTGCATAATCCAGATCGGTTTCGATAACCGCGCCCGCCGGTGTTCGCCGACCGATCACATCCGCACAACTCGGGTAGAGGTAAAAGGCACCTTCGCCAGCGCGACACTCCAGCCCATCAATCGCATTGAGCAAACCCACCACGCGGTCTCGCCGAGCCTTAAATTCATCGCGACGTTCAGCCATAAAGTCATAAGGACCCGAAAGTGCGGCAATCGCGGCGGCCTGGCTGATTGACGAGGGGTTGGATGTTGATTGCGATTGGACCTTGGCCATCGCCTTGATCAGATCGGCTGGACCGCCGGCAAAGCCGATCCGCCAGCCCGTCATGGCCCAAGCTTTCGCAACGCCGTTCACCGTAAGGGTGCGGGCCTTCAAATCCGGGGCCACCGCCGCGAATGACCGGAATTCAAACCCATCATACGTGATGTGCTCATAAATTTCGTCAGACAACACCATCAGATTGGGATGGGCGCGGATCACATCGGCGAGCGCTTCAATCTCAGCGATGGAATAGGCGGCACCGGTCGGATTTGACGGAGAATTGAAGATTAACCATTTACTTTTCGCAGTAATGGCGGACGCTAGCATCGCGGGCGAGAGCTTGTAGCCATTTTCGAGGCCCGCCTTCACGATGACAGGGGTGCCCCCCGCAATGAGCGCCATATCCGGGTAAGACACCCAGTAGGGGGCCGGGATAATCACCTCGTCACCGGGGTTCAGCGTTGCCATCATCGCGTTGAAAATCGTGTGCTTGCCACCGCAATTGACACTCACTTCATCGGGCGCATAGTCGAGTGCGTTGTCGCGTGCGAATTTCTCGCGGACGGCCGCTTTCAGTTCAGGCGTTCCATCCACTTTTGTATATTTGGTTTCACCCCGATGGATTGCCTCGATCGCTGCCTGCTTGACATGGTCTGGCGTATCGAAATCAGGCTCGCCCGCCCCCAGGCCAATCACGTCTTTCCCTTCCGCCCGAAGTTCCGCCGCGCGCGCCGTCACCTGCAGCGTTGGCGAAGGCTTGATCCGATCGAGGGTTTTCGACAAGTCGGTCATAGACGCACTCCAATGGCCTCGTCGGGAGGGTGCCCGACGATCGCAATTTCTTATATCGCTAACATTTGAAGCTGCGGGCGACAACCATTCGTCATCGGGCTCACGCCTGCGTTGCTTTGGGCGCAAACCCTATCGTATGCGCACGATCAGCCACCTCACCATGATCATCAACGCGCCAGTAATGCATCGCGCTGCCCTTGTCCGCGACCGCGCCTTGGCCGCCGGATGGAACGGCTGGACACCAACAACGATGGCAAGCTGAGCCCCGAGGAAATGACCGCGCGCCGCGACCCGGCAAAGATGCTGGAACGGCTCGACACGGCGCTTCGCCCGGTCGCCAAGCTTGGCGAATTCCTCCTGGCTCAGGGTGCCGGAGCCGTCCATGTCGAGCCGTTCCAGCATCTTTGCCGGGTCGCG
>JBCDDR010000182.1:0-5462 GCA_039180205.1 Pseudomonadota bacterium
AGATCACTCCACGCGCCTTCAAGTCAGCGATCTTATCGGCCTCAAACCCCATCTGCTCGCGGTAAAGCCAGGTGTTATGGGCACCAAGCTCAGGACCAGCCCAATTGATTTGTCCAGGCGTCTCCGAAAGTTTGGGAAATACGTTTTGCATATAAAGCTTTTCATACTCCGGATGGGCAACTTTCAGGATCGCTTCGCGAGCAGCAAAGTGAGGGTCTTCCATCATATCAGGGGCTTTGAAAATCTTGCCTGAAGGAACACCATTCTTTTCCATAAGCTCTAACAGTGCGGCGCTTGAAAAGCCTTTGGTCCAGCCGGAAATCAGGTCATCAAGTTCCTGCTGATTTTCGCCCCGTGCCTGATGGCTCACATATCGCGGATCATCAGCGAGCTCAGGGCGGCCCATCGCGACACAGAGCCTGCGAAATACCGTGTCTTGATTGGCACCAATCAGAACCCCGCCATCAGTCGTCGGGTAAACATTTGAAGGGGCCACATGGGGCAGGATCGAACCCGTTCGTTCACGGATAAACCTTGCCTGAGTGTACTCTGGAACGGTTGACTCCATCATGGCGAGCACGGCTTCGTAGATCGCCGAGTCAACAACCTGTCCCTCGCCCGTCCAGTGCCGGTTCTGCAGCGCCATCATGGCGCCTAAACAAGCAAATGTTGCCGCCAATGAATCACCGATTGAAAGCCCGACTCGACTGGGTGGTGTACTGGGGTCACCGGCGAGATTGCGCAATCCCCCCATCGCTTCGCCAATTGAGCCATACCCGGCGCGCTTGGCATAAGGCCCGTCCTGTCCGAACCCGGATACCCGGATCATGATGAGGCCTGGATTGATTTTTTTGAGCACATCATAGCCAAGCCCCCATTTCTCCATGGTGCCAGGTCGAAAATTCTCCAGAAGAAAATCCGCTGATCTAATGAGGTCGCGCAGAATATCCTGGCCCTCACTCTCCCTAAGATTAAGCGTTACGCATCGTTTGTTGCGCGATACAACGGGCCACCAGAGAGGCATCGCCCGCCCCCATGCACGCATCGGGTCGCCCGCCCCGGGCTGCTCCACTTTGATAACTTCAGCGCCATGATCAGCCATCAGCTGACCGCAAAAGGGCCCGGCAATCAATTGACCGAGCTCAATAAGGCGCAAACCTGAAAGCGCACCGTGAGCTGGCGCTTGTCCCGCAGATGCGTTCGCACTCTGAGACGACCCTTGTTTTTCGCTCATTACCTGAAGGCCTCCCAAAAAGCGTTTCACCAAAATCCGCGTCAGGCGATGATACATACGGATCGGATAGAAAAACCGCCCCCCCGATCCCATATGATTGGAAACGTAAAGCACTCAGCAAAATGCAATCGTAAGCGGAATTTGCGTTGGACACACCCTATTTCCCGATCTCTTCTGTATACAATCCAAGCGGAGAAATGTATACAATTAACCCACATCAGTTCTTTGGTGTTTGATGATGCACCAACAAACGGGAATTTGAAAAGTGACGCTGAAAAAGACAGTGGAAATTGTTGAGGTCGGTCCCAGGGATGGACTTCAAAATGAACCGGTCACTTTTTCTACCGCGCAAAAACTGATGTTAATCGACCTTACCATCGCGGCGGGGGTAAAACGGATCGAAGTCGCCAGTTTTGTGCATCCCAAACGCGTCCCCCAAATGGCGGATGCGGAAGACGTGATTGCGGCGTTGCCGGACCGAAAAAATGTCGAATATGTTGGGCTCGTCCTCAATAAGCGCGGCCTGCTCCGGGCTTTTGCAACGCGCGAACAGGGCGGTCGCGGAGTCGACGAAGTGGGCTGCGTTGCCGTGGCGAGCGAAACCTTTGCGGAGCGAAACCAGGGCCAGACCATGTCGGAAAGTGTCGCGGTATCTAAGGATATCATTCGTCTTGCCAAAGAAAACGGTCTGTCGGCGCAAGTCACGATCTCCGCTTCCTTCGGCTGTCCGTTTGAGGGGCGCGTTCCCATGGACCGCGTTGTCGATATGGCAAAGGCCCTCGCCGAAGCTGAGCCGCGCGAAATTGCAATCGCCGACACAATCGGGGTGGGCACCCCCGGGAAGGTCAGCGAGCTCATCGCGCGCGTTCGCGAGGCTGCGCCTGGTATCACACTGCGCGCGCATTTCCATAACACGCGCAATACCGGGATTGCGAATGCGTGGGCTGCCTTCGAGGCTGGCGTTGATGTCTTGGACTCAAGCCTTGGCGGACTGGGCGGGTGCCCGTTTGCGCCCAAAGCCACCGGAAACATTGCGACAGAAGACTTAATTTATCTTCTCGATGAAAGCGACATCTCAACCGGGCTCGTCCTTGATCGTCTGGTCAGCGGCGCCGCTTGGCTCGAAACAATACTTGGTCGGCCTGTGCCCGCGATGGTTGCACAAGCCGGTGGTTTTCCGGTCGACCAGGGGGCACACTGCCCCTAATTCCAGTCAGTTTAAGATCAGAGTGAAAGCGAGGAAGCGGATGAGTTACCGATTGGGCGTGGACGTGGGCGGTACCTTTACCGATCTTTTGATCATCAAAGACGCAGATGGTGAAACCTTCCGCACCAAGGTCCCCTCCACCCCGCACGACCCATCCGAGGCGGTAGTGTCAGGCGCGAAAAAGCTTACCGACATGGCCGGCGTTGCCCCCGCCGACATCAAGCTTTTCATGCATGGGACAACGGTTGCCACCAATGCCGTTTTAGAAGGCAAAGGTGCGCGCGTCGGCCTGATCGTGACCGAAGGCTATCGTCAGGTTTTGCAGATTGCACGCTCTTACGTCCCGGGTGGACTTGCCGCCTGGATTGTATGGCCCAAGCCTGAACCCCTCGCCCCACTTGAATGCACGATCGAAGCGAGCGAACGTATCGGCGCTGATGGCGAAGTGGTGCGACCGCTTGATGAGACGGCACTGCGCGCGAGCCTCCAATCGCTGCGAGAAGAGGGCGTTGAGGCGATTACCGTCTGCTTGATGAATTCATATGTGAATGATGCACACGAACGGCGGATCGGCGAGATTTGCGCGCAAGAGTTCCCCGATAAACCAGTGTCCCTCAGCGCGGATATTCTGCCGGAAATGTATGAGTATGAGCGCGCTTTAACGACGGTTGCCAATTCAGCGGTGCGCCCTGCGGTTGCGCGCTATGTCGCCAACCTGAAGTCCGAGCTTGATGGCTGGGGTATGACCGGGAGGCTAAATCTCCTGCGATCCGATGGCGGGTTGATGTCGGCCGAAAAGTCGCGTGCTGCACCGGTCAACCTGTTGATGTCCGGCCCGGCAGGCGGTGTTGCGGGTGCGCTATGGGTCGCTAAGCACGCGGGCTATGACAATATCCTGACCCTCGATATGGGGGGCACGTCAACCGACGTGGCGCTCATTGAGGCCGGGAAAGCGCGGCTCAGGCGCGAAACCACTGTCGGCGACTTGACCGTACGCGCATCTTCTCTCGATATCCGAACCGTTGGCGCGGGGGGTGGCTCCGTCGCGCATGTGCCCGAACTGACGGGTGCGCTGCGTGTCGGTCCGGAAAGTGCGGGCGCCGTACCTGGCCCGGTTGCCTATGGTCGCGGTGGCGAAAAACCAACCGTAACCGATGCAAACGTCGTTCTCGGCTATCTGCCTGAAGCGCTCCTCGGCGGAACGTTCACGCTCGATCGCGAAGGCGCGCACAAAGCCGTTGCCACGATTGCTGATGCGCTCGGCGTATCGGTTGAAAAGGCGGCTGCGGGGATCATTGATATCGTCAACGAGAATATGTTCGGCGCGCTCCGGCTTGTGTCGGTGCAACAGGGGTATGACCCACGTGAATTCGCGCTGATGGGCTTTGGAGGGGCGGGCCCGCTTCATGCCAATGCCCTCGGAAAGTTGATGCAATCCTGGCCGGTGATCATTCCGCCCTCCCCCGGCGTCCTATGCGCCTATGGCGATGCGACGACGCGGATGCGGGTGGAAACGGCGCGTTCGTTCAACCAGCGACTTTCGGAAACCACCGATGCCGATGTAACGGGCGTCTTAAGGGCAATGGCAACGCAAGTGCGTGAAGAACTTGCCGCAGAGGGGGTTGCTGACGTGGATATTGTCGTCGAGTTTGAAATTGACGTGCGATACGAAGGTCAGGCGCTCGTCGTGCCTTTGGCTGCAAAGCTTGGTGATTTTGAAGGCGGCACAGGCATTGAAACACTCAAATCCGCCTTCGATGCCGAACATGAACGCCTTTTCACCTTCAATCTCGGGGCACCCCATGAATTTGTGAATATGCGTGCGGTGGCGCTCTCCAAGCCAAGCAATGTCGAGGCGCTCGAAATAGAAGCCGGTAATGCCGACCCGTCTGAGGCAAAATTGCGTGATCACCAGATCTGGGCCGATGACAGGATGGTGGACGCCGCGATTTATGACCGTGCGAAGCTCAAGGCGGGTAACATCGTACCTGGACCTGCCATAATCACTGAAATGGACTCAACCACGCTCGTTCTGGCCGAACACGAGGCCATGATCGACCGTTATGGAAACATACTGATCAAACCCGTTGGCTAAACTCTGAAAACCGCCAGCGTAATCGACCTTTGTGATCGGCTTTTGTGATCTGCCCATCTGATCTGATTAAAGGATAAGCTCCATGCCCGCAACGATTGTTGAAACCAATGCTTCCCCCCTTCCCCATGTGGAAATAGATGTTGTCACCCTCGACATCATTGAGAACGCTTTGCGGAACGCACGGGTAGAAATGGACGCCACCGTGATGCGGACGGCTATGTCTCCTGGTATTCGCGAGCAAGGGGATGCATTCCCACTGATCGCTGACCGGGCAGGCAAAATGGTGGTCGGCCAGTTCGGCAGTTTCATCACCGGATTTTTACGTGCCTACGAAGGTGATATCGAAGAAGGCGATATGATTTGGCTGTCTGACCCCTACTCGTGCGAAGGGGCGGTAAGCCACAATAATGATTGGTTATTGTTGTTACCGATTTACCGTGACGGGCGGTTGATCGGATGGGCCTCCCACTTTGGGCACCAGACCGACATAGGCGGCAAGGTTCCGGGGTCGCTGCCGACCGATGCCGGCTCAATCTTTGAAGAGGGCATTCGGATCCCGCCTGTGAAAATCTATAAAAAAGGCGACTTTCATCAGGATATCGTTGATTTGGTCATCCATCAGGTGCGCATGCCCGAATGGTGCCGATCAGACCTGAACGCGCTGATTGCCTCATGCCGGACGGCTGAGCGCCGGGTGCAGGAAATTTGCGACCGGTTTGGTACCGAGAACTATGTCACCGCGACGCAAGAGCTTTTAGCGCGCAACCATCGGGCCATGAAACAACTGATCAGCACGACGGTAGGGGAAGAGAAGCTTAGCTTTACAGATTATCTGTGCGACGACGGGCGCGGGTTCGGGCCCTATAAAATCCACTGCACGATGTGGCGCGAGGGCGACAAAGCCATTCTCGACTTCACAGGCACCG
>JBCDDR010000183.1:0-5411 GCA_039180205.1 Pseudomonadota bacterium
ATGAAAACGCATACAAACTGATAAACAAACTAAAAAATCAACGTATTCAAATAAACTATCGCCAAACGCTGAGTTCAATCACCATGATCCCAACATATAGAAAGGTCTGAGGTGCGTCTTTTCAAAACGACTATTGGTTTTCTCAATTCAGTATCAGGAATGTGATCCAAATTTGAATGTCTCCAATTCGGCCAAAACCATTAGGTTCAGACCAATCTGGGCTCGATCTAATGTGAAAAAAGGATGCCGGAACTGACAAAACCGCAGCCGATCCTGAAAGCCTAATCAGATAGAAAGTGAGATGAGTCGCCTTCTGTAAGAGACCTTATGGATGGCACAACGCTGAGCGCGACGCAAATACAGCGCTTAGCGAGACGAAAATAGCCAGCATTCAGGTTTCGTGTTTTGAAAGTAAATGAAATGCTGCGCGATCAGAATTCTCTGGGTCTTGTCTGGATCGCGAAACCAATAGCCACACTCGCAGCTGGCGTGATCCCGGTTTATTGGGCGGCAACGCCGACGGCCGCTCAAACGGTTGGTGCGTCCACGTCTGCCGTTGAACCCCAGTCACTGGTTCATACATTCGTGGCGTGCTTATTTGCACTTCTCGTCGTCCTGGCGGGCGTTATCGCCGTACTGCGGTATAAGCAGCAACGTTTGAAGAAAGCGAAGGGCTCGTTAACTGAGCAGATAAGTGCGCTCGAGCAGTCTTTGATGGGGGTGCAAAATACCAACACCCTGTTGCTGAACGAGATTGATCATCGGCTCAAAAACAATCTTCAAACTATTATCAGCCTGACGAATTTCGAAATCCGCCGGGTGGATCGTCGCGAGCAGGACGCCAGGAAGGCGCTCAAAGATCTAATGGGTCGGCTTGAGGCCATCGCCACGATACAGAAAAGTCTGAGTTTTCGCTCTCATACTCAGTCCATTTCCGCGCAAACTCTGCTTGAGAGTATTCTCTCTTTTACAGCGCAAAGATGCCAAAGCATCAAAAAAACCAACGCGGAAACGAATGCCTTGCGGATCGATCCGATAGTTGCGACGCCGCTCGGTTTAGCATTTCATGAAATCTGCTGTTTTGCAGCCGAATCCTGTTCGAAAAGGCAGAATTGCGGGGTTGATGTCAGTTTCACGGAAGAAGGCGAAAGCCATATTTTAACTGTGCGCGCAATCGGTATTGGCTCAGAGGCAAGTCGGATCGATTTCAGTAACGAGCTTGGATCAGAGATCATTAAAATGCTCGCAACCCAAATAAATGCAAAGGTGGAAGCTCAAGCCGACGAAAATGAGTCGTACTGGCGTTTTTCTTACCTATATTCTGAAGCGGATAATCAGACCCGGCATCCGGAAGGGGTTGATGCGTCGGAAAATTCAGGATCACTCGTCACATGACCTCAGTACACCGTATATTGATTGTTGAAGATGAGGTGCTGATCGCAAAGGACTTATCCTTCATTGTTGAGGATATGGGGCACGAAGTTGTCGGGATTGCTGACAATGCGGAGGATGCGGTTTACTTGATGAAGCTGCACGCCCCCGACCTGGTGCTTTCGGACATCGTGATTAAAGGCCAAACCGATGGGATTACGCTAGGCCGGATGATTAGAGAGGAATTTGAGACGGCTCTCATCTTTCTGACATCGCATGCTGATAAGACAACGATCGCGCGAGCCAGTGCGATAAAGCCCAACGGCTACATTGTGAAACCCTTTACCCCCCCTGCAATTGAGGCTGCGATCGCAACGGCAATTGCAAACTATGTATCTGAACATTCCAAAGTTGACTTGCAAACCCTCGACGCAAGTCGCAGCTCGGGCCTGAGTGCTCAGTGTATCGAGCATATCGATGATTATCTTGATCACAATTTTGATAAGGATATCAACCTGCAAGCACTTGCAGAGCTTACAAACGTGCCAGGGTCATCGTTTTCCAAAAGGTTTAAGACAGCAACCGGAAAATCACCCTATCAGTATGTGATCGAGCGCCGGATCGAAGAGGCAAAACGCCTCTTGCGGCATACCGAAAGCTCGATTGCGGAGATCAGCTTGACTGTGGGTTACGCAAACCAGGCGCATTTCAGTACCGCCTTCCGCAAAGTGACAGGGGTCACCCCGGGTGCTTACCGGAAGTTGTAATCACAAGCTGAATTCCGAAGCTATAAGAAGCCGAGGTTCGACTGGTTGAAGTTGCCGAGATTTGGCAGTGCTTGTCCGAGTTCAAAACGATCGATACCAAACCAGTCGCCAAGTGTGGCGGCGTACTGTTCTACCGAGGTTGTTGGAATAAGCCGACCTCGGCTTACGGTGTATTCGTCCGAATCCGGATCAAAGCCCGGCATATCCCCATAGATGCGACGCCCATTGACAGGGCCGCCCACAACGAAGTGGTGACCACCCCACCCATGATCAGTGCCGTCACCATTGTCGATCAGCGTGCGGCCAAAGTCCGAAGCGGTGAACAGGACCACATTATTCTGCATGCCGATTTCCTGCATTGCCGCGGAAAACGCGGTGACCGCCTGATCAATTTCGATATGACGTGGCGGTAAGCTGCTCGCCTGAGCATTATGCGTGTCAAAACCGCCTGTATCGGCATAGAAAATTTGCCGACTGGCCCCCAGCGTACCTTGGATGCTGATCGTTTCCGCAACCGCTTTTAGCTGGCTGCCAATCGAAGTGCCAGGGAATGCGGTGCTGAGTTCAAAGAAATCCTGACGAGCTGATTGAAAGGAGTCATTGCTCGCGATGGTACGCGCGTTCGAAGCGGCGACATCACGAACGAATGCACTTGGCGAGGTCACGTCAAGACTTGCGTAATGCTCGCGCAGAAGTTGCTGTATGATTTCTGAGTTTTGTCCGGGCCCCAACCTCCAGGGCTGGGTACGCAAAATGAAATCACTCACGCCGCCTTCCCCAACTGAAAACGGTCTTGCCTGTTCCCCCGAGAGGAAGACATCGAGTCCCGAAGCCGTGATTGCCGTAAATTGCGCGCTACTGGATGAGGAGGCTGCCATCACTGAGTCAGCAAATCGGCCACCCCAGCCATACCGAACGCCTTCCACGCCGAGCGCCATCCACGTCGATTGTTGGTCGTTGTGCGAGAACAAGCGAGGCGGCAGCGATACACTGTTATCGCTCATCTGCTGTCGGGTAACGGGTTCAATCAGCGGGCCCACATTCCCTATAATGGCGGCGTTTCCCGCTTCAAAAAGGCTGTGCATCCCGGAAAGCTCGCGCGGGAAGGCAAACTGTCGGCCACCGAAACTTTCCTCATTCTCCGGGTTTAGCCGCAGCAACTGGCTTCGGTTTCGCGAGGAGTTTGCATCGTCGGCACCATAGGTATTGAAAAGTCCCTGGCGCACGGTTGCAAGCTGTTCGTAGGAAGCCTGATCAAACGGAAGCACGGTATCGGCATGGTCCATGCCGCCTTTCAGGAACAGGCAAACCATGGCTTTATACCCGCTGGTATCTGCGGCAAAGGCGCGTCGGGTGGTAAGTCCAGCGAGGACGCCGCTTGTACCCATGAGAGAAAGCGCGCCGGTTGTTTTCAAAAAAGATCTTCGGTTTATTCTGGTCATGGCTTCTATTCCTAAGGCTGAACAAAATACGCAGGCGTAAACAGCGCAAGCGCGACGGCGACATGGACACGGGTGGTCAGGTCCTGCTCCTGGCGGTTTTCGCGAATTGGGATTTCGGCCAGGATTGCGGCCATACGATCCTTGGAAACATTGGTCATGCGGCCACCGGTAAGCAGGTTTGAGAGGTGATCAACGAGTGCTTCCGGACGGTCCGCGAGGGCAAGTTCCGTTGAATAATCGGGTACGAACGTGTCGTTCGAATTGTCGCGAACGCCTGTCCGGTTACGTACAAAATTATCGATGAACCTGGCATAGCCCACGGACGTGGTGGCGCTCATGATCTGAAGCTCGGGCGCAGTCAGCCCAAGTGAGCCGCTTTCCGTTCCGGGTGCCACAAACCCGGGGCGGTAAAAGTTGAAAACCGAAGGTGGGCGAAAGGGTTGTTGACCAAGCCGTGTGGCAGCGTTTGATGAATCGCGTAGCCGCCACTCATTTGCGGAATTGATATTGCTGACATTGAATGCACGAACCCAATGAACGAACCGCAGAACCGGAGAGCGAAGCTTTCCAGCACTTTGTCCGTTCAGCGCTTCAAGATCATTCCGGCTTTGATCAAGAAGAATGGCGGCGATAACCGCCTGCATATCGCCGCGTGTGCCTGAACCAAAGCGTGCGCCATTTTCGGTCGTGAATGAACCATTGTTAAACGCGGTCGCCACGCGAGCGACATAGGCGGGGTCCGGATGACTGGCAGTTAATCGCTGGATCAGTTGCCGCCCGATAAAAGGCCCGACATTGGGATGATTGAACAGTGTGTCGAGTGCCGTTGAAATACTCGCATCGGGCCCGGTTCCCGCAGGGATCGTCGTTCCAAGAAATGACTTTTCAAGCTCCGAATGATACTCCGGGAACGACTGAAGCGGCGCATATTCCGAAGCGGGGTCAGGCCGCCCGAAAAAATTGTCGCCCGCATAGGAAAGACCGGTAAACACGCGTGCGAGACCAAGGATATCATCATTTGTGTAGGTTTCGACCGGTTGCCCGCCAGCCAGCCGGGGCGTACCGTCCAGGTTGAGTTCCACAAGCCCAATCGTGAAAAGCTGCATGACCTCACGGGCGTAATTCTCGTCAGGCGTGCGTCCGGTATTCGGGTTTCCCTTCCGATTGCGAATATACGTCAAATACCGCGCCATTATCGGCGAGTAGGTGACATCCTGCATCAAATCCCGAAAGTTTCCGAACGCGTTAGTGGTGAGAAGATCAATGAAATAGGCCGTCTGTAGAGGCGGTCGCGCCAAGCCCCTGTCGGAAACGACGAACAATTGTGAGAGGGCGAAAACCACGCGTTGGCGGAGTTGATCATCGGCTTCGATCATCGCGTCCCACTGCAAGGCTGCATGCGCGCGGTTATCCAGTTCGCTCCCCTGGTTGGCCTGGCTCAGCAGCACCGGTAATTTGAGACGAAATGGTTGTTGGAATTCAGCTTGAACCCAGTCGGCGGCATCTTCACCGATGATCGCATCAATGTCGGCCTGGCTCGGTCCAAACGTCGCGGCTGTTAGAAATGCTGACGCCTCAGCGGCCGTTTCGATGACTGAGGAGACAACCGGGGGTTCAGGCTCAGGTTCTGGGTCAGGATCTGGATCTGGATCTGGATCAGGAGAAGGCGATGGATCAGGTGCGGGCACCGGATCGGGTTTTCTTTCCGGTTTCTTTTCACCCCGTCCCTTCCGGGTCGAGGTGAAAAGAAACCGGAAAGAAAACCCGATCCGGTGCCCGCACCTGATCCATCGCCTTCTCCTGATCCAGATCCAGATCCAGATCCTGACCC
>JBCDDR010000184.1:0-5381 GCA_039180205.1 Pseudomonadota bacterium
CCGACCTTCAGGGCCCTAAACTTCGGATCGGGACCTTTGCTGACGGGCCGATTGAGCTGAAAACGGGTGCGAGCTTTGCACTCGATGCCAAGGACGAACCAGGTACCAAGGCGCGTGTGTTTCTTCCCCACCCCGAAATCTTTGCAGCTGTCGAGAAAAATCAAAGGCTGTTGCTGGACGATGGCAAAATCCAACTTCGGGTAACGAGTGCTAGCAAGACCAAGCTGAGTTGCAAGGTGATACAGGGCGGCAAGCTGAGCGATCGCAAGGGCGTAAACATACCCGATGCCATTCTGCCGCTCGCCGCGCTTACAATGAAAGACCGGGTCGATCTTGAATTCGCGCTTGAACAAAATGTTGACTGGGTCGCGCTTTCCTTCGTCCAACGACCTGAAGATGTTGCAGAAGCGCGGAAATTGGTCAGCGGACGCGCTGGCATACTCTCCAAGATCGAGAAGCCATCAGCGATCCAGCATTTGGATGAAATCATCGAACTTTCGGATGCTGTCATGGTTGCCCGCGGAGATTTAGGCGTCGAACTCCCTCCTGCTGAGGTCCCTGCGCTTCAAAAGGTGATTGTGACAAAGGCCCGGGCTGCCGGAAAACCGGTTGTGGTTGCCACCCAAATGCTCGAATCGATGATCCAGTCACCCACGCCGACACGGGCGGAGGTTTCGGATGTTGCAAACGCAATCTATGAGGGTGCCGACGCGGTGATGCTGTCCGCTGAGTCAGCTGTTGGCGATTTTCCTGTTGAGGCCGTCGCCATGATGGACGAGATCGCAGCACTAGTGGAAGGTGACGACCATTACGAACGGTTTATATCGGCTGGGCACCAGGATCCGCAGGCGACGACCGAAGACGCCATCAGCAATGCGGCACGCCATGTTGCACGAACGATTGGCGCGCGCCTGATTGTTACCTTTACCTTTTCCGGATCGACCGCGCATCGCGCGGCTCGCGAGCGACCCTCGGTTCCCATTCTCGCGCTCACCCCCCGCCTTGAAACAGCACGCAGGCTGGGGCTTTATTGGGGGCTGCATTGTGTCCGCACACGCGACGTAAAGAGTTTCGAAGAAATGGTCGGCAAAGCGAAGCGCATGGCGTTACGGACGGGCCTCGCCGGGCGCGGAGACCGTATCGTAATTACCGCCGGCGTCCCGTTTGGAACGCCCGGGTCTACAAATGTTTTGAAAATCACGTTTCTGCAGGGTGACGAGCTTGACGACCGCTCGGCCGAGGTTCGTTTTCATGCCTAACATGTGCATCTAATGAGCATTTCGGTCAGGCTCTTCGCGGCGATGTCGGGTTTTGGCGTTCGTCTGCTTATTGCACGCCTATAAAAGTGGATCGCCGTCGGCAGCGACCGTGAACTTTGCAAGCGCCGCACGCAGACCCTCAGATGTGCTGAACACATGGCCATGCCAGCCCCGGTTTTGTGCCGTACGGATGTTATCGACCCGGTCATCGATAAACAGGGTGCGATGCGGACTCAGTTCACATTGGCGCTCGGTTAGCTCGTAAATCTTGGGATCTGGCTTGATCAATCCAACCCGTCCAGACACGATGTGCGCATGAAACAATTTCATGAAGGGATAACGGTCGCAGAACTCGTCAAACGTCTCAGCCGAAAAGTTGGTAAGCGCCACCAGTTGAAGCGGGCGTTCCGCCAAATTTCGCAGAATGTCTATGGTCTCTGAAATCGACCCGAGGATGGTTTCGAACCAGCGTGTGCGATAGGTTTCTATAACCTGATGAAATTGAGGGTATTCGGCTGTCAATAATGCAACGCCAGTCTTCATTGAACGACCGCGATCGTGATGTGTGTGCCACTCCAGCGTGATCACATCATTCATGATTTTAGAAAATTCGGTATCATTGATGCCCAGTTTCTGGATCAGAAATCGAGGGTCCCAATAAACGAGTACATTGCCAATGTCGAAAATGACCGTGTCGAGGGGGGTGCGGTCAATGGGTGCAGACTGAGCGGACATTTATTGGATCATCGCAAAGCGCGCATGCCCCCGCTTTCATCGGCGATAGGTATTTCGATCGCTCGTCGTATTTCGAAAGAAAATGCGAGCGCCTTCTGGCGGGTTGGTAGCTTAACCTTGGCGGGCCTTAAACCGGCGGTTGGTCTTGTTGATCACATACACCCGGCCCTTACGGCGGATCACACGACAATCGCGATGACGGTTTTTCAACGATTTCAAAGAATTACGGATTTTCATAACAAGGCCTCGTAACAACCGGGCGTACCTGATTAAGAGGGGCCCGAAAATTCAAAGCGAGTGCCTACTTCGCTTTTCCATAGCTGTCAATGATAACTGCCAGGATAACTGCGGGCGAACGCTCAGCGCTTACCCGCAGTCTTTTTTCAAAACGCTCACAGCAACGGCGATCTGACCCCGAAGGAACCAGACATCGTGAGGACACCAGATCCTCAACCTTATTGAAGGCGCCAAACTAAAGGAATTACGACCTTCAACTCATTGCCCGACGGCGGGGCTGGCAGTTGCGTGACTTTGGTCAAAATTTTCTCTACTTCTTTATCCAGAATTTTATGACCGGTGGTTTCAATAAACTCATAGCTTCCAATCGAGCCGCTGGCGTCAATAACCAAACGCACCTTTGCGGCCCCCTCGATAGAACGCACCTGAGCCGACCGTGGGTAACGCTGTTGCTTCGCAATCGTTGTCATTACCGACTTTTTCCATTGCTCCATGTCTCCGGCGTGCGCGCTTGTTGCGGGTAACGCCATGATCATCGACATGCCAACAACCAATAGCGATTTCACAATGATATTTTCAAACCAGTTGCCCGAATTCTTCCTGTGCACCGGTATCTCCTTTTCAAAATGTTTCGGGTGCCCTTGTTTTCGGGCTCCCAGCCTGATCGAGTGTTGTCGGCAATTCAAAACCTTTTGGTACCGACCTCATCATGGTTTACAGCGAGAGGCTTGAAAGAACGTGAAGGGTAGTGGTGAACAGAACAATAACTACACATGCGTGTACATTTTTTGGTTGTCGAGATTTCTTACAGACTGAAAAAGTGCAATGTTTGTTGAGAATTGTCCGTTAACTCGTTGTTAAATATGTCTTTTACGGCAATGCGCCTAACGAGCTCAGAGAAAACCCGCCCGACATTGGCGAACGCGATCGGGAATTCGTCGGATTTTCTTACAAGAAACCGCATTTCTAAGAAGCAAATTCGGTGCACTGCGTTGTTTTACGTGGATTTTTTTGATTTGGCATACTGTATGCATATATTGGGTTAGGCGTGGAACGTCCGGCGAAAACGAAAGTGGTTTGGGTTTCGCCTTTCGAATTGCGGTAAAGGATTAGAGGGAGTTTAACATGTTGAAGTCGAAAAAGACTTTATTGGCCGTTGCAAGCGTGTTCGCCTTGCAAATGGGTGGGACGGCGCAGGCAGATGTCGAGCCGGTTCCCATTTTTGCTTGGGACTGGGCACTGACAAGCGGCTTCACAGAAGCATCAGACATCATTGGTGGCGGCATCGATGATATCTTCTTGGAAGAGTCGAGCCCAGTATCAGTCGGTGGCGGCACCGGTTATGAAATTCTCGAGTGGGGTGGCGGTTCTGTTGGCGCCTGTACGTCAGTTGCCGATTGTGCGCTGGGCTCAGACCCGCGTCGGTCGAACCTGACGATTGCAAACGTTCCTGGTGCGGGCGGTCCTCCTGCAGATGGCGACCTCCTTGTCACGAACGGTGATCAGGTTCTGACATCGACAGTCACCCACAACAACGTGGTCATTTCGTTGAGCTCAATCTTCCTTGATGACGCGACCATCACCGGTGACCTGACCTTGAACCCAGCTGATCCGGATCTGCCTGAACTTGGCGAGATCGGGCCGATCACCGCTCAGTTCACACTCGACTTTTTCGAGACACCAAACAACGGTGTAGCATTCGAGGATGGTATCCGTTGTGCCGAAGGTACGGGCCCAACGGGCGCATGTCAGGATATCTTTATCCTGAACACCGACGAGCTGATCATCGTGGAAGATATTCTGGGTATCACATACACCTTTAACGTCGACATCGTTGATGCGGCTACTGGTGAAGGCTTTAGCACACTTTCCGATGAAGCGTGCTTGCAAGCTGGTGTAGCGGTTGGTTGTGAAGGCTTCACAACGCTCGAGTTTGCATCAAACACAGCAAACATCTTCTTGAGCGTGACTGCCGACCTCCCGGCTGTGCCTGAGCCGGCAACCATGGCGTTGCTCGGTGCTGGCCTTGTTGGTCTTGGTTTTGCGCGGCGTCGTCGCTCTTCCTAACAACACTAGATAATGCTAAAGAAAGGTGGTCCCTCGCGGGACCACCTTTTTTTTGTCTTCAACGAGCTGACACGCCGGGTTCGCGAAACTGATCTTCCCAGGCGTAACCCGTTTCCTCCCTTTTTTGATATGCTGGTGAAGGAGCGGCGAAAAAACGCGGTACACTGTGTGAAGGCGAGCATCGACGCGAAGAACGGCTTCAGTTAAGACCAATGTCGTGATGAATCGCCTCAGTTCCCTCTTCAACCGTAAACCCACCGCGCCAAAGTCCTTGGCTGACGAGGACACGGCACCTCCTCGCGGCCCGGAGGGTGCCATCATTTACGCGGTTGGCGATATTCATGGCCGCGATGACCTTTTAACGAAAATGATCGATCTCATCGAAACCGATGCGGCGCGCTCAGGTAAGAAGGCGGCGACGGTTGTATTTCTGGGGGATTTCGTCGATCGCGGCATGGGGTCTCGCGCCGTCATCGAACGGTTGATCACAAGGCCGCCGGGGGACGTAGATACGATTTTCCTCAAAGGGAATCACGAGGAAGCTTTGCTTTCGTTCATTGCCGATGCGCCACAGAATGAACAATGGCTTAGGTTTGGGGGGATCGAAACGCTCCAGAGCTATGGCATTTCAACTGAGCTTATCGAGCGTGACATTGACGAGGCACGCGAAGTCTTCGCCCAATCCTTCCCTGCAACACACCGGGCTTTTTTGAATAGCCTCCAGTTTTCGCACACCGTTGGAGATTTTTACTTCTGTCATGCAGGCATTCGACCAGGCGTTCCCCTTGCTGCCCAGGCGATCGACGATCTGATGTGGATCCGCGAGCCATTTCTTTCAAGCTCAGCGGACCATGGGAAGGTGATCGTTCATGGACATTCGATCACTGACGATGTCGAGGTTCGAGACAACCGCATCGGTCTGGATATCGGGGCTTTTGCGTCCGACCGCTTGGCCTGCCTGAGGATTGAGGATGACAACCTGAGCTTTCTTTACGCGGAAGCCTAACAAGGGTTGGGTTTACGCTGACCCGATCATCCTTTGTTCGCGCGCTTCCTCACGCATACGTTTTTGCAGTTTTTCAA
>JBCDDR010000185.1:0-5355 GCA_039180205.1 Pseudomonadota bacterium
CTTCTTGCCTTTTCCCAAAAGTTTGCCGAATCCTCCTTTCAGCCCCTCGCGAACTTTATCTTTGACGCCATCCACGCCGCCACCGCCGAGAACCCCATCCAGGCTCAACTCGCGCCCAAGAAACTGCTCGGCGAGCCGTTTCCCTTCGCCTGAAAGCAAAGCCTGTTTTACTTGAGGCAGCACCGCATCGGCAATGACTGCGCCGATTTTCCCCGGGGCAATTCCATTTTCGTCCAACCCGATGTCCCGAACCTCGATTGGTGAGAGCGAAAGCGCCTGATCCGACAAACCAAGTTTTCCACCAATAAGCTTTACTTGTCCTCCGGTCATACGGAAGAGTTTAACAATCACAGGTTTCGTCTCCGCATTCGGATCTGCTGGGCCGGTAAAAGCCTCAATATTTTGTTGGATTTGGGAGAGGTTATTCGAACGACCTTGCGGCTCAAACAAAAGGGTTGGGTTGTCGATAATAATGCTCTCGATCACCATGACGTCGCCCTGCAACGATTTGAGATCCAAATCGACTTTCATATTTTTGACACTCAATGCGTCATTGTCGCTGTAGCCCTTCGGATTGCCTATACGGAAGTTTTTGAGCCCAGCTTGCCCGCTAAACGGGACAAACTGCACACCCCCCACGCCGACCGAAGTCCCGGTAACTGAGGGAAGCTCTTTCTCCGCAACCTGCCGGACCAAATCGGCCCCCTGCGAGTAAAGGTAAAATCCAATACCGCCGACACCGACGACGACGAGCAATAGAAGAATAACCAGAAATTTTTTCATAGAGACCTCGAAAATGAACTGAATTTTGCAGCGTTTGAAAAACCTAGGCGAGCAAGATGTCAGAACTTAACCTAACGGCTATTATCACTAATATCACGGCGAAAATGCGAAATAGCGTCGGCCCCCTGAGCGCGTGGGCCAACCGTGCCCCGGCTGGCGCGCCGATGATGGTCCCGGGCAGGAGTGCCAAGACCGCACCCAGGTGAACGAAGCCCACCTGCATGCGAAGGGGCGATAATGTATCCGGCGTCTCCACCAGTAAAAAACCTGCCGCACCGGGAAGTGCGATGGCAACCCCGACGAGTGAAGATGTCCCGATCGCTCTTTGAATTGGTAGACGGTATTGGTTGAAAAGGGGAACCAGCAATGTACCGCCGGCAATTCCCATCCAGGTCGAGAACAATCCCACCGGCGCCGCGAACACGCCCAAAGCGAGCCGTTCGTTATCACCAATCAGGTTCGCGCTTTCGGGACCTGCCTTCAAACCTTGTTTGGTTTCCCCTATTTCCGCATTTGCGGATCTCCACATTTTCGTCGCGACAAACAAGGCAATCGCAATGAACCCAATGGCAAGCCAGTCTCCGGAAATTGGTTTTGCAAGATAGGCGGCGGCCATGGCCCCAATCGCGGCTCCGGGCATCATGCGGACTGCGGTTTTGAAATCGACCGCACCGCGCTTTGCATGTGCCTGCGCCGAGATCAGTGAAGTTGGCACGATCACCGTAAGCGACGTTGCAATGGCGACATGCATGCGCCACGTCTCATCAATCCCAAGCCAGCCCAGACTAAAGAGAAGGGCCGGGACCATGACAATCCCTCCACCGACGCCAAGCAAGCCCGCCGTAAGTCCTGCCAAAACCCCCGACACGCCCAAAACCAGCAACAACATGATCAATCCCCGTTCTCATTCGCATGCCATAGCGTTAACGTGATCGCAAACCTGCAATGCCTAAGCTGGCCAAGTTTTGCGATATGTTGGGGTTACAAATCCTCCAAATGGCTGAAAATCGAACGGTTTGGTCCTGAAGAATGCTTCATTTTCTTTTTATCTTTGCCGCAATTGGTGTGGGAATCCTATCTGGATATTCACTCACCATCGGGACTGATCTTGCCCCGTCCGCAATCGTTGCCATTGCGTCCAGCATCTCACTTTCGCTTATCATGCTTTACGGGCTTGCGCGGGTGGCGATGCGTTTGATGCTCACCACAGCTCGGTTGGACGCGCTCGTTGCTCAACTGAAAGACCATGGCCACGACTTAAGCGTTCTTGAAGATGATCTTGATGCGTTGCAAGCGAAGGTCGATGCCTCCACTGAACTCGACAGCGATGCGTTGGTCGGCGAGATGAAAGTTTTACAATCCCTTTTGAGCCGACTTGAAACGGCAAAACAGCAGGCTGAGGCAGCCGTTACTCAAGGCATGCCTGTCCAGGTTTCAGAAGATTTGAGCCGTGGTTCGGCTATCCCGGCGGAGGCCGGCCCCACGCCCGTGATGGATCAGACACCCACACCCATGGCACAGGCAACCGAGGATGCGATTTCTGGCGGAATTGAAGCCGATGGGCTTGGTCCAGAGGTGCTCGGTGTTATCGAAAACGCGCTCAACGAGAACCGACTGGATCTATATCTGCAACCGATTGTGCAGGTGCCAAGCCGGCGTTTGCGCCATTATGAATGTTTCACCCGGGTGCGAGATGAGTCAGGCGAGATCATTTACCCGCGGCAATTCATTGTGATGGCCGAGGCCGAAGGATTGACAACGACAGTCGATAACCTGCTGCTATTCCGTTGCGTACAACTCGTCCGACAGTTCGGAGTGCGCGAACCCGGGGTTAAGTTCTTCTGCAATATCGCCGCGAGTTCGCTCGGCGATCACGAGTTCCTCGACCAGTTTATTGAATATATGGTGGATAATCGCGATTTCGCTGAGCGTATGGTATTTGAGTTCGCGTATGATGATTTCATCGCTCTTGATGACCATGTCTACGAGGCGCTCGATCAGCTCGCGAGTGTCGGGTTCGAGTTTTCAATTGATAAGGTCCATCGACTAACAAACGAACTTGTCGAGCTGGCGGATTGGAACGTCCGCTATCTGAAAATTGATGCTGATGACCTGTTGGCCGCTGATCATCAGATGTCCCTTTCGGAGGCAGCGATCCTTCTGCGAAAAGAGAGGATTGAACTCATCCCTACCCGGGTCGAAGATGAGGATAGTCTCCTGGAGGTGCTCGACTTTGGCGTTGACCTGGCGCAGGGTTATCTGTTCGGCGTGCCTCGTCCCATGCAGGACGCAATCAAGCCCACCAATCCGCCAAAACGGGGAAAGCAGTCGGCGAGATCGTCAAAACGGATCGCTGAAATGCGTGATCTGATCGAAAAACGAGCCGCTTCGCGCTGATCTTGATCGACCGCCGTCGTTTTTCTCGCGCGAAATCCCGCACCCCTCGCAACGGCCTTCCCAAAAAATTTGAAACGACGTGCAATTTCACATTGCCAAACGGATTTTAGTGTACTACATATATAGCACACTATAAATGGACGTCACCAGTACGGGCGCCATCTTCGGAAAATCCGGGAGAATGAAATGTCAGTTCATCAATTTTCGTCAAGCCAATCATCGCGCGCACCTCAGGGATCGTCGCGCCCGATTCGAAAAAACTGGTTGATCGCACTCGGCCCGGAACGGCTTGCTAACTTGCTCGATGGCACCACTGTCGCGGACTTTGAGCCATCAAAGTCGGGTCAATAGGCGCACGCGCTCCCGTGATTTGGGCGGTGTTGCTTCAGCCTCTTTGGCCTTAAAGATTGCGATAGGTGCGATCGTACAGCGCCACCGCAGCTGCGTTTGAAACGTTGAGACTTTCGCAACCAGGCGCCATGGCAAGCCGTGCAAGGCAATCGCAATGTTCGATTGTGTTTCGTCGCAGTCCGGCGCCCTCGGCTCCCAACACAATACATGTGCGTGTATCCTGAGTGAGTTGGTCAAGGCGTGTCTCCGCTGAACCATCGAGCCCGATGCGGAAATAGCCGTGGCCAGCGACGGCGTCCAACGCTCTCGCGATATTGGTAACGCGAACCCACGGTAGGTTTTCCAACATACCCGAGGCAGCCTTGGCTAGGATGCCCGTTTCCGCGGGACTATGCCTGTCCTGTGTAACGAGTGCGCCAACGCCAAACGCGGCAGCAGAGCGAAAAATTGCCCCGACATTATGCGGGTCGGTCACCTGGTCCAGAAAAAGGATCGGGCGATTGTGCTCGGCGCACGCGAAAACGGTCGGTTCAAGATCACGTTCCGGTAAAAGAGAGACCTGTAGCGCCACGCCTTGGTGGACGCTATCCCTTCCAACCGTACTGTCGAGTTCCTGAAGCGAGACAATGCGCGGATTATGGACCAGTTTGGGTGGGAGTCGGTTTACGGCGCTGTCCGTCACAATAAGGTCATGGAAAGTACGGTCTGGATTGCCGAGGGCCGCAATCACCGGGTGAAAACCATAGAGCCATACTCGGTCAGCCCGATGTGGCCGGTCGCGGTGTTTCGAGACGCGCGGCTTACGATGTTCCCAGGTTTTTGGTTCAGACTTTTGAGGTTTTGTACGCGCGGATCGCTTTGATTTTGGCAAGGCTTTATCTCTCTAACAGGACCCGGGGACCTGGCCCTAGTCCCGGGCTGTAACTCTGCCCGCTGCGGAGACGTCAATGTGCGCACCGCGGTTGACTAAACGCCCATCGATAAAGCGTGATTGCGGGGTGGTCCACAAGACGCCCTTGGGGGCGGGCGTGATTTCGCGAAAAAGTGGGGGAAATGTTGGCGGCCCCGATCCACCTTCCTCCGTCGGATAGTAGATCGGCTCAGTCGTTGTATTTTTAATCGACTCCAGACCGTTGGGCAAATGCTCGTCCCATATGCGTTCGCTTTCCGCCACGCTCACTTCGCCACAGGTTTGCCGCATGTCCGACTGCGAAATGTTTCGGAATGCGGAATAAAAGCCAATCAGGTTTGAAACCAGGTCCTCCGCGCTGTACCCGCTATTGGTCAACAGCGAATAGGGGAACGTTCCCTGCATCGTTTCGAATTGATGCGACGCACTCAAAAAGATCGCCAATCCGACACTTTCCTTTTGCGCACGTGTGAGCCCCTTCACAACCACCCATTGGCGTGTCGCAGAGACGGTGATCAGCCGGTTTCCCATTGCCTGACCGTAATTGAGCAGATAGGCGGGACGGCCGTCGAGCGTGACCGTTACCCCATCCAAGAGCCCGAAGGCAGCACTTTCGTGATCGAGCTGCATCTTGAGCGATTGGGCGCTACCGGGCAGGGCATGGCCCCAGTCAACCCAACCACAATGGCGCGTATAGCTCAGCCGACGCCACCCCGACGTCGCACTTGGCTGGATATCATCACGGCCTGACATCGTTTCAATTCCTCATTTGTTAGGATCAGCCGGCGAGCCCATTTTTGCCAAAATGGAGGAAGGTAGTAGACGGGATAAAAGACTCCTCCCAAGTAGATCAAAGGAAGAAGAATGAACTGACTCATCGCATTGAGCGTCTCAAAAGTGCGTGCAACAATGCC
>JBCDDR010000186.1:0-5328 GCA_039180205.1 Pseudomonadota bacterium
AAGACGCAAAGAGAAGTCCGCGAGTGGCCTGATCAACCATAATTGTCAGTGTCATGGCTGCATCGGAGGGGATCGCTGACACCACTGAACCGGCAAGATTGCTGGTACGGAGCGCGCCATATTCTCCGAGTACCGAAGTCAATAGCGGCCCCATGATGCCAAGCAGGGATAAGGCGTCTGGTTGTCCATCTGCAACAAGATGAACGATCTTCGGGTGGGGCTTCTTAGATACCTGACCCGCAATTCCTTCCTTCTGTTGCGGCTTCGCATAACGAAACCCCGGGGGCAGGGGGGGATAGTCAGCGGGCTTCGTTGAATTGTCGGTGCCCCCAGCCATTCAGAAACCGTAGACGAAGTTCAGCCGCGTGGCGGTATCTGTGGGATCAATCCCGACCGGCACGCCCGTGTCATGTTGGATAAAGAAGGAAAAGCGCGCTGAGAGGTTGCCATAAAGCTGAGCCGTCAGCCCGGCGGTATTCGTAAAGGTCTGCTGGCCGGTACCCACCAGGATACTCAAATCATCGGTGAAGACGAGACCGTCCCGAATGGTGAGCGAATAACGCGAGTTCATCGTGAAAACGAAATCATTCACGAAATCTCCGTCGGCAAATTGCGTATGCCGGGCGCCTGGGCCACCTTCAACATCCCACGATTGCCGATCCGAGTTGAGAACGCGGTAGCCCACACCGACCGCTTCGCTGACCCGATAATCAAACTCACTAAAGGTATCGAGCTCGAAATCAGCCAGCGCGAAGATATACCCACGGTCCCACCGGAAATGCCGAATGTTCGCATCGGTATAGACCCGTTCCTTTGTTTGTACGTCGTTGTTTTCGCTGAGTTCGGCAACAAGGTTGAGGCTGTGTTCCCATCGTTTGGTGGTACGGTTGGCCTTGCCGCCGACGACGATCGAAAGTTCTTCGGTGTTCCCGGTCAGTACGGCGCCGCCAAGCGAGATTTCACCGTTCCAAACCTCAGAGGCAAAAAACCCGGGCAGGGGCTTTGCCGCTTCGATCGCCTCGTATCTGGCGATCTCCTCAACCACGCTTTGGCCGGGGGCCACCTCAACAACCTCTGCGATCACAGGACGTTCAACGGCAACAGCGTCGAGAATGTCCTTCGCTTTGTCTGGCGCGACGGCGATCGCCTTTTGGATCAGGGTTTCTGCAGCATCGGGTTCGGTTTCGATCGCCATTAACAGCGTGGGGATCAGAAATTCGCCATCCGAACGTGTCGCTGCCTTTTCGAGCATCGTTTCAAGCGGTGTGGCGGCCATCACTTGACCGGCGCTGAAAAGAACCGTGAGTGACAGAAAAACCGCAAAGACAGATGTTTTTTGATTCATTGGTATTCCCCCTGATCGCAATCTTCCGCCTAAAGTGACGGCGCACCCAAATCAAGCCAATATCCCATCAATCGCGATAGAGAAAACAGGACCAGTAACAAGTTGTCGGGGCGACTTCACCACTTCTAAAGCAAATTCAGCCTAAAGTTCATGGTGAACATTCACTTGCTTGGGTTTGACCTATGAGTATTCGGACGGGAATCACGCCGCGGTTGAGCGGTAAAGTTCGCGCAAAGCCTGCACGGCGTGAGCTATTTGGCGAGAAGGGAATTGAAGGGGGTTCGCTTGGGTCTCCGCCCCTTATGGAGGGTCAGGTGGAGGTTCCTTCCGACACGTCAATGTCTACACCCGCTGCCGACCGGGCGCCTCTGGACCTCGCGGCACCGCTCGAATCTCCGGAGCCAGCCGAAGATACACCGGTTACGCAATCAGGTCACTTCGCCACGGATCCTTCGGACCCATCATCCTTTCTCGATGAGGATACCGCTACGCCTCCGATCGATCCTACGGAAATTGACAATCTGAATGGGTCTGGTGACGGCATTGACATGTCGGAATTTTTTGATTCAGATCAGGAAATTGGACGGGTTTCCGACGTGTCGGGGTCGGGGTGCACATTCCTGTTTGACAAGGAAGCGCTTGATGCTGCGCAGACCGAAGGCGAGTTGGGCCTCACGCAGAGTGGGCAGTTGGGAAGTTATCTGAAAGTCCGAATTGGCGATCGGTGGGCGTTTGGGGTCGTCTCTTCGCTGACCCGCAGTGATCGCAGCAGTGATGAAGGGGCACTTTCGGGCGTGCTCGACTTTGTCGGTGAAGCAGATACCTCGGCTGATGGCACGTCGATTTCGAAATTCCAGCGCGGCCTAACCAAATTCCCGATGCCTGGACAAAAGCTCATCTCGGCAACCCTAACCGATTTGAAAACTCTTTTCGCGCCGGACGGCCGTGCGGCCGTGAGCATTGGTACGGTGCACCCTACGGATATTGTCCGGGCGGCGATTTTCATGGACAGTATGCTGTCGAAGCATTTCGCAATCCTGGGCAGCACCGGTTCCGGGAAGTCCTGCACAACCGCACTTGTGATGCATAGGTTGCTGGCCGAGGCACCCTTCGGCCATGCGCTTATTCTTGACCCTCATAATGAATATGGCGCGGCGTTCCGCGAGCGTGGGGTCTGCTTCAGTGTTGAAAACCTCCAACTTCCCTATTGGATGATGAACCTCGAAGAGCATATCGAGGTGTTTATCGGTGGGCGTTCCGAAGAACGGGAGCTTGAAGTTGATATTCTGAAACGTGCATTGGCGGTGGCACGCGCAAAATCCCGCGGGACTGATCCACAAAAGGTCAACATCGATGCACCAACGCCATACTTAATCGGCGACCTCCTGTCCGCCATTCAAAAGGATATGGGCAAGCTTGAGAAACCCGAAAAACTTGTCCCTTTCCTTCGCCTTCGAAACAAGATCGAAGAGCTGAAAAACGATCCGCGCTACAGTTTCATGTTTGGCGGGCTGATGGTGCAGGATCAACTCGTCGATATCATTTCCAATATTTTTCGTATACCCGGCGATGGGAAGCCGATTTCAATCCTCGATCTTTCGGGGGTTCCATCCGATATTGTTGACGTGGTGATCGCATTGCTGGCGCGATTGGCCTTCGATTTTGCTGTCTGGGGCCGGGGGCGTTCAAGCCGTCCGATGCTTCTCGTCTGCGAAGAAGCGCACCGTTATGTTCCGGAAGAAGGTCCTGGAGCGACCCGTTCGGCGAAAAAGGTTCTCGACCGCATCGCAAAAGAAGGTCGGAAGTACGGGGTCAGCCTTGGCCTCGTCTCCCAGCGCCCCGCCGATCTGTCTGAATCCGTGTTGTCCCAATGTGGTACCATCATCTCCATGCGGATGAACAATGAGCGCGACCGACGGTTTGTCGAATCTGCGCTGCCGGATGCGGCGCGTGGCCTTTTGAAAGTCTTGCCTGCTCTGCGCAATCGCGAATGTATCGTTTCGGGCGAAGGTGTTTCCGCCCCTGTGCGCGTGATGCTTGATCATCTGCCTCAGGAAGAGCGCCCATCAAGCGATGATCCAAGTTTTTCTGAGGTCTGGGGAAATTCGGAATCGAGCATCAAAGATGTCGAGGATATCATTGGCGCCTGGCGCGCCCAAAAACGATAAAAACAAGGTCGCGAGCCGATGGCAAAAATCCACTTTGAGATTCAAAAATATACAGGTCGAAAATGGACCGTTGTCGATGTTGTCGATGACCAGAAAAACGCAATCATCCGATGCAAAAATATCTGGTCAACCCAACGCGGCAAGCCGATGCGGGTCATCCGCGAGCGATTGGATGAGGCATCGGGTACATTCGGTTCCTCCGAAATTTATCATTGCGGTGAGAAGGTTGAGGCTCAGAAAGACGCAACTGAAAATGCCAAGGCGCAAAACCAGCAGCATTGTTGGAAAGTGGGTGACCTGTATTCGTATGAGGGGCGCCGGACGATCGCGGAAACCATGGGAAGTTTGCTTGCCAGGCAAAACCTGACCCCGACCGAACTCTTGCATAATGTCGGTCACTATAACCGTATTGAGGAATCAGGAACGCATGTTCAGGCGGCGGTCCAACGGGTCGCGGTGACACAGGCCGCCACGGCCGATATTTCCATTCAGGATCGGATGCGCCAGATCTATGATCTGATTGGACAGGCAGCATCGATTGTGACGCGGTATCATAATGAAAACCGGGTGCCTGTGTTCAAGCCAGACGAATTTGATCAGATTGTTGAGTCGTTAAATTCTTCCGATGAACGCGTCTTTTTGCTGCTGATATCGACCGCGATGTATCTTGAACAGGACGTTGGCTTACTCGGTAAGTTTTCAAAAGTCATCGCCGTGCTCAGACCGCAGCATCCGAGCTGGGTGCGTCGTGCGCTGGATGGGTTTTTGGCTGAATGCTTGCAGTCAAAGAAGGTGATTGCCGAGCTTCTTGGCAATCGCAACGATACGTTGAGCGAAACCTTGACGCTCGTGAGCATGCTTTCGGGGGAGCTTGAAACCACGGGTGAGCATGCGGAGGTGTGCGGTCGGATCAATGAACATTTTGCCGCGAAATCACTACCGGCAACCATGCGCGAGGTCGAAAAACGGCTGATCGCAACGATGGAACGTCGCGACCGGTTCGATGAAAATGATCTTGAATCCGAACTCGCAAATATTTCGAAGATCAGTAAGGCATTCGGTGTTGCCACGAAAGAAAACGAGTTCAAAACGAAGTTGCGGGAAACGCTCGAACAGAGATGCGAAAGGGTCCTCTCCAAAGACGCGATCGAGGTTTTTTTGCGCGATATCAAAGATCCCTTGGAGAGACTGAACCGGTTGTGCAGCATCGAACCCATGGCAACGGGTGATATCGCGAAACGGCTCCTTGGCGATGCGATCAAGCGGATTCTTTCGTCTGAAGAATATGAAAAGGATATCCTGAAAGCCGTAGGGCCGGTTACCAAGCGTTTGAAGCGCCTGAGTTTGCTGCAAGAGAAAATCGGGAAGACCGATCTGGACGAGGAAATGCGTGACCGTTTTGTTCAACGATTTGATGACCTCGCGTGGAAAATGATCAAATCGATGAAATTTTTTGAAAAATTTGGTCAGGCGCCGGGCGATAAATCCGAGAAAGCCCACAAGCTCCTGGCGATGCTTGCCGATCGCTATTTCACAAAAGGGGTTGTCGATGAACACGCTCGGCAACATCTGAAGCGGTATATGCAGGGCTCCAAGTTTATCGAATACTCAATTCAGAAAGCCGGCTCAGCTGAAGAGAAAGCCATCGCGCTGAAAATGCTTATGGATCAACTTGTGGCAGCGGGCATGGCCGGCCCGGGGGGCATACCTACTGGGGCGCTAAGTGCCTAAACAGCGCTTATCAAGGCGCATTTTGCCGATATCTGACAAAAAACAGTCTTTTTGTCATAATTCTTATTCGCACAAACACGTAGA
>JBCDDR010000187.1:0-5328 GCA_039180205.1 Pseudomonadota bacterium
ATGGCGGGTAACTGAAGTCTCCACGCGATCCATTGTGACGCCATCCCCAACACGCCAATGAGCGCGACAACCGAAACGGTAGAGTGCATGAACTATGCCTTTCTGGCGGGGGTATGCGCGGTGTTACCGTGCGGACATAACGGCGTCGGCTTCAACCTCAATCAACCAGGCGTCGTCGGCATATCCAGCACAAGCGACAAGCGTTGCGGCAGGACGAATGTCGCCAAAAAACTGCTGGTGAACCGCCCCGATAGCCTGCCAATCATCAGGGTTTTTGACAAACATTCGCGTGCGCACAACATCGGCGAGTGATCCGCCCGCTTTGGCCATCGTTTCAGCAATAATTTCGAAACAGCGGCGCGCCTGATCGGCAACGGTACCCGGGACGGTTTTGCCATCCCCACCAATCGGGCCGCATCCGGCAATGAAAACATGATCACCAACCCGGACAGCGCGCGAAAAGCCGATTTCCTCTTCAAAGGGCGAGGCGGAAAAAATATTGGTCCGATCAGTCACGCTGTCCCCTCCGATAAGCTAGGCAATAGGCTAGGCAAGCCCGAACGACGATTTGATCCCATCGAGGATTAATTGAGCCGCAAGGGCCACCAGGATAACGCCCAGAACACGGGTGATCATGGCAGCGATCGTTTCGCCGATCAAACGCATAAGAACACCAGCCCCCAAAAAGAGAACCAGGCAGGCAAGCAGATTTGCGGCCATCGCGCCAAGTACATAGGATTGGGCCGAAAAATCACCCTGGTGGCGGCTCATCAACAGCATGATCGAGGCAATGGCACCGGGCCCGGCCACCATCGGGATCGCCATTGGGAAGACCGAAATGTCCTCCAGATCGGCTTCGGCGGTTTCTGCCGGCGTTGCCCCCTCTTCAAAAGCCATGTCTGTGACCCGGTTCTCGCGTCGTTTCGTACGTTTTTCAAACACCATTTCCAGCGCAATGATCAGCAACATCAGCCCACCAGCAATGCTGAAGGAATAGAGCTCGATATGGAGGGCGCGGAGCAACGCCTCCCCGCCGAAAGCAAACCCGAGCAGCACGGCAGCGGCGACGCCGATCGAGCGGATTGCCATTTTACGGCGGTAATGTGCCGGGGTCCCTTCGGTTAAACTTGCAAAGATCGGTGCCACCCCGATCGGATCGATCACCACAAAAAAGGTAATGAAGGCAGCAAGGAACACTTCCATGTGAGACGGATCTTTCTATATACCAGTCGCCGGAGCAAGCGTTTCAGGGGGCGCCTATTCGGCTTGGTTGAATATCATGTGCAGCGCAGGCAAGCCGCAGGCAATTAACGAGCAAACAGGCAATCGTCATCGGACCAACGCCGCCCGGCACCGGGGTGATGGCCCCGGCCACTTCGCGCGCGGCCTCAAAATCAATATCACCCACCAGGCGGGTTTTTCCGTCCCCCCGTTCAGGCGCATCGACACGGTTGATACCCACATCGATCAGAACGGCGCCAGGTTTCACCCAGTCTCCACCAACCATATTTGGGCGGCCGACCGCAGCGACCAAAATGTCAGCCGTGCGCGCGACTGCGGGCAGGTTTTTCGTCCGGCTGTGCGCGACCGTGACCGTTGCGTTAGCGCTCAATAGAAGCTGTGCCATGGGTTTGCCGACAATGTTCGATCGGCCAATCACAACCGCGGTTAAACCCGAATAATCCCCGGCAAGATGCGGTAAAGCCTCGGCGATCATCATCATAGACCCGAGCGGTGTACAGGGAACAACGGCGGGCGCGCCAGTCGCGAGCCGCCCTGCATTAATCACATGGAACCCGTCGACATCTTTTTCAGGTGCAATCGCTGCGATGACAGCACTTTCAGTGATGTGGTCGGGCAACGGCAACTGAACGAGAATCCCATGCACGGCAGGGTCACGGTTCAGCGTATCGATGAGCGAAAGCAGCTCCGCCTCGCTGACGCCCGCATCAAGCCGGTGTTCGAAAGAGGTCATGCCGGCCTCAAGCGTCTGCTTGCCTTTATTGCGGACATAAACCTGACTTGCCGGATTTTCGCCCACCAGTACCACGGCGAGGCCGGGCGTCACGTCATATTCGGTCTTCAAACGGCGAACGGCTGACATGACGTCTCCGCGCACCCGCGCCGCCATGGCTTTGCCATCGATCAATTGCGCCCCTTGGCGATCCCCCTGCATGGTATGTACTTATCCAAAAAAGAGCCGCGCAACGAGCAAGCGAAAAAACTGAATCAGAATGATCAGCAAAAGCGGTGATAGATCAATGCCGCCAAGATCGGGCAGAAAGCGTCGCATCGGGTCAAGGACCGGGCGCGTCAGCCGATCGAGTGCGGTCATGATCTGACGGACAAACGGCTGATATTGATTGATCACATTGAAAGCCACAAGCCAGCCGACGATCACATAGATGATCACCGCCCATAGATAGAGCCACAAAAGCGTATCAATCAGAAAGAAGAAGGGGTTTTGCATGCCGTCTCCGGGATTTGGAAGCGACCTGACCAGATGATGTCGCCAATTGCGCGCTATGTAAGCGCAAAGATACCGGGCGGCAACCCAAATCCCGCGCACCGCTTCAAGCATGGTTTAGAAAATCGTAAGCATTCCCAGCGATTTTAGGGTGTTGGAGTAGGTTCGCAGACCCGCAGCCAGATGGGAGCGGGCCAGGAATGGGATGATCGAAAATGGTGTTGCCGCTCCCCGGTGGAACACAGCAGCCGGGTTTTCAGATCTTTCAGATCGATACCACTTTGCTTGGGGCGGCCGCCAATGCGTCGATCGCGCTTCGAACGGTCGGATCGATCCCGCAATCCCAGTTGCCATCGATAAATTCCCAGCCTGCGATTGAGGCACCGTGGGAGCTTGAGGGTGAACCTGAAACGCTGGTGCGGCGGATCTCGCAGGTTCGTAACCGCGAGCAGTTTATTGATCTAAACAGCGAAGCAGCCGCGCGTGCCGGTGATGACATCGATGCGCGGGCCACCTTCGCCCTGTTTGAAGCGCTTCGCGATCTGGAGACGCTCGCCGAGTTTGCAAGCGAGACAGCCACACCAGAGAGTGCGCTTGGAGCGCTTGATGAACGGTTTCAAGCGGGCCTCGCGGAGGTTGAGTCTTTCCTGCGTGATACCGAACTCGACCGTCTCGACCTATTGTTTGGTGAAAAACTAAACCGAGTGGAATCGCGGTTGAGGACGGGCCGTAACAGCATCGACTATCAGGGAGGTGCAATCCAGGAGGACGGTCGGTTTTCCTCGGTTGCCGGACTAACGCGTGACCAGGGGCTTGTCATCACGCTCGAAAAGTTTGGAAACACCGACGTCCTCGATATCGATTTCGATACGCTCCCGCCGACGATTGCGCTCGATGACGTGGTGGATCTCGTCAACGCGCGAATCTCCGAAATTCCTGATATTGATACTGATGGAAATGTGCGGCTCGACGACGACGGCGAAGTCATTCCGCGATATTCGACGCGCTTTGGTGTCTTCAGGACCGACAATGGCGACTATGGCATCGAAATCGACGGATCCAGCACGGAAGATGTGAAGCTTGCCGGGAAAGACGCGCAACCAACAATTTACGTCGCGAACACAGTCACGAACACCCTTGGCAATCCAACAACCGGGCAACTCGCGCGGGTGTCCCCCACCGACGCCGGGGCTATCCAGGATCGTGATCTTCTCATTGCCGGTGTTGACCCGGCCGTGGCGGCGCTTGCTGAAGAAGTCGCGCTCTCAAATGCCGATGGGGATGATGAGATCGATACCGAGGGTTTTGGTGCTGTGGAAACCACGGCCAGGCAAGTCGCGGTCGATAGCGAGGGCAATGTTTATGTCCTCGGTCAAACCGACGGGACAATCGATGGTCGCGACGCCGCAGGCCCGGGCGACATTTATCTCACCAAGTTCGACAGCCGGGGTGAAATCCTGTTCTCACGATTTGTCGGTGCGGGGACCGGCGGAGAAGCGGGCGCCCTTGTGATTGACGACGAAGACAATGTCGTCATCGCGGGCCAGGCAAATCGCCCTGTTAACGCAAACGACACATTCAGCGGGCCCGATAGTTTCGTCATAAAATATAATTCAAGCGGTGAAGAGATATTTTCCTATCAGCTTGATCGGCTCGGTGAAGATCGTGCTCTCGCACTTGCGGTTGATGACAATGGCGATGTGATCGTCGGGGGCGAGATCGAGCGAACGATCTCGGCCTCAACGGTGTCGTCCGGGGGAGATGATGCCTTCATCATTCGCCTCAACGGGCAGACTGGCACGGTTGAAGCATCCTCACAATTCGGAACCGCGGCGGGTGACCGGGTCGAAGCGATCGCTTTCGATGGTGAAGGCAATTTACTCGTCGCAACAAGCGAAGCGGGAAATGCCATCGTTCGTCGTTTTGCTGGTGGGGATGTGACAATAGCTTCAGAAACAATCTCGCTGGGTTCACTCGGTGGTGGCCGCATTGAGGGCATTGCAGTGGCCCCGGCAGCCGATGGCACGGGCCCGGGTGAGCTTGTCATTGTCGGCAATACTCAACGTGCGCTTTCCGATCCGGGGGCGGCCACCCTCGGCAGCTATCAAGGCGGTGGCGATGGTTTCGTCACGCGGGTTGCCCTCGGCGCTGAGGGGGGGTCTTCCTCAATTGCGGGCACACAATATATCGGTGGCACATCAGGCGATCGGCTTACCGGGCTCGCCGTTGATGGCGATAATATTTATCTTGCAGGTCGAACCGGCGGGTTGAATTTTGCTGATGGAACAGCCGTCGGCAAAGGCGCTTTTGCCGTTCAGATCGACCGGGTATCAGGCGAAGTCGGCTTCGCGCAAACGCTGCGCGCTGACGACGCGGGTACCGGATCGACCATCCAGGCGCAAAGCATCGCGTTTGGCAGCACTGGATCGAAAACGCTTGATCTCCTTGGTCTGAAGTCAGGCACGGTGGCCGTCAAGGAACCCCGTGACATCACCGACCAGGGTGCCGTACGCGATGGCGATTTTTTTTATATTTCCGTTGACGGCGGGCGTCCGCGAAAAATCGAAATTGAAGACGGTGACGATTTTCGGTCGATCGTGACCCAGATCAACACGATTTCCCTCACCGATTTGCGTGCGGAAGAAGTGATCTCCAGCAATGGGCGCGGGCTCAAGATTACAGCGCTTTCCGATAAATCAATCGATATCCTGGCGGGTGAGGCCGGGCGCGATGCCCTCGCCGGGCTGGGGCTTGAACCAACGCGGCTTTTGTCTGCCGACGAGTTGTTCGGCATCGGCGAGGATAGCGATGACCAATCGCCGTCAAGCGAACTCGGCGGTAGTTTTGCGCTCGGGCTCGAC
>JBCDDR010000188.1:0-5289 GCA_039180205.1 Pseudomonadota bacterium
ATCATGCTGTTTTGGTCAGTGAGCAGAGTGCCCCAGCGCGTGACGCCGAGATCAGGCATGTCGAAGGCTTTCGGCTGATCTTCCGGATCGAACCCCAGGGCTTCGATCACCAGATCAGCGGCGAGCTCAAATCCCGAGCCCGGAATAGGTACCGGTGATTGTCTCCCTGTCGCGTCTACAGGCCCGAGCGACATTTTGTACGCGCGAATGGCCCGAACCGCATCATCCCCCAAAAGTGCCTCAGGTGCCGATTGCCAGAGAAACGTGACACCCTCCTCTTCAGCATTGGCGACTTCACGCAGGGACCCGGGCATGTTTTCGCGATTTCGTCGATAAAGGCAGGAGACCGACTTTGCACCCTGGCGAACCGCGGTGCGAACGCAATCCATCGCGGTGTCACCCCCGCCGATGACAACGACGTCGCGGTTTTCCGCATTGAGAGCACCATTATCGAATTCGGCGACCACGTCCCCGAACCCTTTCCGGTTTGAGGCGGTGAGAAAGTCCATTGCGGGGTGAACACCGCGCAAGTCTATCCCCGGCACGTCGAGAGCGCGCGCCTTGTAAACGCCGGTTGCAATGAAAATGGCTTCATGTCGGCGCTGGAGCTCTTGAAAGGTCAAATCGCGACCGATATCGACATTCAAGGTGAATTCGACCCCTGCGCTCGTGAGCCGTTCAACCCTGCGCATCACAACTTCTTTTTCGAGCTTAAACCCAGGGATTCCATAAGTTAAGAGGCCGCCCGCACGGTCATACCGATCATAAATGGTGACGGCATGCCCAGCGATCCGCAATCGTTCCGCCGCAGCAAGCCCAGCAGGCCCTGCACCAATAATGCCGACACTTTGACCTGTTGAACGCCCAACTGCGATGGGGGCGACCCACCCTTTTTCCCACGCCGTATCGGTGAGATATTTTTCGACCGCCCCGATTGTGACCGAATTGAAATCGGCCTCAATCACACAGTTACCTTCACACAGGCGGTCCTGCGGACATATGCGTCCGCAAATTTCGGGCATTGTGCTTGTTTCGCTCGAAAGCTCGTACGCTTCCTCGATGCGGCCCTCCGCCGTCAGCTTGAGCCAGTCTGGGATATTGTTTTGCAAAGGACAGTGAATCTGGCAATAGGGCACGCCGCATTGCGAACAGCGGCTCGCCTGATCAGCCGCATCTTGCGGCGCAAAACGAACGTAAATCTCTTCGAAGTCTTCCTGCCTGAGCTCGGCATCTCGCTTTGGCGGCGTCGCCTGTTTGCGATCCACGAATGTCAACATATCGGTTTTGGCCATCGGCAAACCTACTTGAATGAAAAGCTGAAGGAAAAACAACGACGAATAAACAAAGAAATTACAAGCTAACCCAGAATTGACCAAATACCAAGTGATTTTAGGTCAATATAACTGCCCCATTTCACCAGAGGGAGAATCGATACGTTTTTGAGGCAGCCCGAAATCGAAACAAGGGCTCATTTATGGCAGTACCATTGTCGTTTTTGACTTTGGCTCTTCCGCAGCATTCATTTTGGTGCAGCGCCGCAAATTGGCTTTTCATTCACGACAAGAACGCTAAAGTCTCGCCCGGATCGGCAATCAAACAACCGCATCAGCCGAACCTGTATGGAATTCTTTGGGAGACGTCGGCATGACCGCAATGCAGCTTCTGGTGATTGCGATCGTCCAAGGTGTGACAGAGTTTCTGCCGATCTCGTCCTCGGGCCACCTCATCCTCATCCCTCATTTTACCGGGTGGGAGGACCAGGGCGTCCTCGTTGATATTGCCGTACATGTCGGTACGCTCTTTGCTATCATTTGCTATTTTTGGCGAGACTGCCTTGGGCTTGCCCGTGGTGGACTGGCGACGGTTGGGCTTGCAAGCGCACCACGCGAACGGGTGCAATTTTGGCTCATTGTGGTTGGTACGATCCCGGCTGTCGTCCTGGGATTAACGCTGAAGGCCGCTGATGCGCTCGAAGGGTTTCGCGTTCCTGGCCTTGTTGCCGGTAATCTCATTCTCTATGGTATGATGCTGTTTGCCGCCGACCGCCTGGGCAGCAAAACGCGTAGCTTCAATGAAATCAGGTTCAAAGATGCCATCCTCGTCGGGCTCGCTCAGGCCTTGGCGTTGATCCCGGGAACCAGCCGGTCTGGCGTCACGATGACCGCCGCGCTGCTGTTGGGATTTACCCGCTACGAAGCGGCGCGCTTTTCTTTCCTGCTTTCCATCCCTGCGGTGGCAGGCGCGGGCCTGCTTGGCGCGCTTGATCTCGCAGACGCACCTGGGGGTGCCCAGCGCGACGCATTGATTGCCGGCATTCTCACATTTTTTGCAGCTCTTGGGGCAATGGCCTTTTTGATGCGCTGGCTCAAAACCTCAGGCTTTTTACCCTTTATCCTGTACCGGATAGGACTTGGGCTGGTGATTTACTATTGGTTTTACCTGCGTCTCGTTTAAGTCTAAAGGGGTGGCGAATTGAGAGGGGGAGCTGATGGCATTTGAATATGGTTCGCAGCAACTCGATGTGCGGAACCCTTTTCGGCTCGAGGGATTATTGCTGCTTGTGCGCGGGGTTATCACGCTTGCGATTGGCGGGCTGATGATTTTCTCGATCCGGGAAAATATGGGCAGTGGGGCAGCCCCCGAAGCCTATTTTGTGCTCGCGGCGGGTCTCGTTTTCATCGGCCTTTCCCTCAAGCTGATCGTGAATGGGTTGATGCGGCTCTTTCGGTTTTTCGTTGGTCGCAATGTGCCCGCCGACCTGACCGCGCATTTCGGCATGACGCCTGAAACACTGACCGATATGATGCGCAGCCGGACAAACCGGTATTTCGTGGAGCCCAAGGGGCTTGTCGCATGGGGCGTTCACTCGGCTTTTCCGCAGCTTTTGCGGATGCCCTGGCCCTATCGCAACCTCACCGTGAAATATGTGTCCGCAGTTTTTCTCACTGGGGTCATCATCGCGCTTTATTTTCTTGCCCAGTTTTCGGCAACATCGGGGTTGATCGCCCTTTCTGCTCCGGAAATCATGCGGTGGATCGGGCTTGGAACCGCGATCTGGCTTGCGGCCATTTGGGTAAGGGCCATTCCCAAAGCCAAACAATTCGCGCCAAAGGAAGTGGCAAGCACCAAGCAAAGCGGCCTCGTACTCGCCATCGCGTTCGCAATCCTCGCCCCTTATGGATTTGGATTTCTCGACGCCCAAGTTGTTGAAATTACCGGCGAGCCTTTCCCAAAGCTGCCGTTTGATCCGACCCGCTGGATTGTCGCGATCGCCTTTGGTGCGGTTATCATCGGAGGTTTGTCGATTTTCATGCTGATTTTGCGCGGCCAGGATGGGGCCGGGCTTACTGAGGTTTCAGAAGATCTGCGCGAGTTTGAGGGCCAGGGGAACCCGAAGGATCTCTTCAGTGAATTTGATCGCTTTATGGAAGAACGGCGCTTCCTGGATATTCCGAACCGGCGATATGGCTATATGGCCCCAGATATCCAGCAGGAAGGTGAGCGCGGGCATGGGCGCTTTACAACGCAGCAGTTGTGGGAAGTGCAACCCGCCCCGGTCGCCGCAAAAACGCCTGAGCTATTGAAGCTTGCGACCCTGGTTACCGGTTTGGTCTCGCATACCATCCTCATCTTGGCGACGATCCTCGTTTACCGCGCCGTGACGAAGGTAAGCTTTGCAGACCCCTTGAGCGCAACCGCCTTTGTTTTGCCAATCATCTTCTGGGTGTTCGGTCTCCTGGGGGCGTGGCTCGCGCGCTATTACTGGGCTGAGCTACAATTCGAATCAACGATCATTTATTTCGGGATCAAAGGGAATTATCAGGTCGCCGATCGCGGTTCGATCCAGGGCTATCAGGGCGGGCTGCAGGAGCGGATTACCGTCTATCAGTTTACCGCACATCCGCGGATGTATATTGCGCGGCTTCGGTCAAGCACGTTTGCTGCCTCTGGCGCCAACAATCTCGAACAACCAAGGTATGTGCTCGATATGCGCAAGCAGGATCAGTTGATGGCCGAGCTCGGCGAGCGCATTCGCACCTATCTGGGCGAAAAGCGCACGATCCATGGCATTTCCTCAACCAAAGACCAGGAAGCGCTGATGAGGACCCAGGCACTCAACAATGCGATGAAAGGGGATGCACCTGCTGTGCTTCCGACTGGCGAAACCGTCGCATTTGACCCTAAGAAGCTCGAAAATATGACGCCTGAACAGGCCGAACAAATCGCCAAGATAATGAACACAGGTGTAAATGACCCCTCAGACAATCGCTGACCCGGCCCCCGCAATTCCGGGGATTCGCGGTGCTATTGCCGATAGGTTTGGCAGTGAGCGCGGACTTGTGCGCCTTGCCCTTGCCACGGCCGAACAGCGTGTTGGCCTTCTGAAAGAAACCCGCGACATCAACTGGGCTCGTGTCGAGCGACTGGTCTATGTCTGCCAGGGAAATATCTGCCGCAGCGCCTATGCGCATGTGTTGAGCGCCAATGAAGGTGTTCCTGTTGCCTCTTTCGGGCTTGCCACAAGTGCGGACCGGCCCGCCGATACGCTCGCAATTGAAAGGGCGCACGCGCGCGGGGTGTCACTTGATGACCACAGGGCAACGCGTGTCGAGGACTTTGCGTTCCAGACGGGCGACCTCCTGATCGCTATGGAGCCACGCCAGATTCGCAAACTTCGCGCACGGGAAGACACGGCACCCCAAATGCGTACGCTACTTGGTTTATACTGCAAGCCGCGCTTTGCTCACCTGCACGACCCCTATGAGCAGAGTCCGAGATATTTCGACAATTGTTTCTCGCGTATCGACCGCGCGGTCGCGCGTATCCATCAGTTGTGGCAAGCGTCGCGGCCGAGCCGATAGCGTCAAGGCTCAAGGATCAGGTTGCCTATTTCCGATCCTGATCGGCATCACCTTCCGAAATTTCCTCATCATCCAAAACCGGGGTTTCGCAGCCGTCTTCGGGGCAGTCCTCAACCGTAATCACTGTCGAACGTTGGCGGTCATTGAACTCCTGCATATTCATCAGGAGGTCAAGCGTAAGCGGCGAAAGCGTCTTACGCGAGCCATCTCGGCGAATGGAAAGGTTGCCAATCTCCAGGGCAGAGGTACCGGAACCGTTTTCAAGCCCGGCGATCAACGCCGCTGAATTGTTCCACTGCCCTTGGTGATGCGAACCGCCGGACAGGTCGGCCAGATGCCAATCATAAAGGCTGGTTTTCAATCGGTTTGTTTCAGACAGCCCCTCATCAAAGGGCTCCTGTACCCAACTCTCTATATGAGACCGAAG
>JBCDDR010000189.1:0-5267 GCA_039180205.1 Pseudomonadota bacterium
ACTGTCTCCAGCATAAGGGTTGTCCGTTAGATTGTAAAAAAAAAAGCGATGGGCGTGAGCCCACCGCTTCAGGGGAGATATTCGAAGCGCAGTCATAATCCTATCGCTTCGGATGAGAGGATAAGGTGAGCCTGTATGGCTTTAGTCGAAGCGCACACCGTGGACAGGTGTAACGCTGACCCGGCGGGCGGCACCTTTTTCAACCATAAGGTCCATGAAATTGTAAGGGCGGCCATCGCGCTCTGCCAGACGAGAAATAATATTGTGGATGCGGCGGGTTTTCATGAGTTCGTTCCTTTCAGCAACTCGGCGAACAGCATTTGATGTTCGGTATATTCGTTTGTGTTGAAAGGGAAATAATCACTCTGCTGACGAATGAGTAGCCACAGCTTGTGCAGAGCTGATATGCAATTTATGCATAGTTCACAATATGTTAACCAATTCGGCGATGGGTAGGCTCAGCTCTGCGGGCGGGCGACCTCCATCCATTCCGCCTCAGTCCAGATCAAAACGCCAAGGCTTTCAGCTTTGGTTCTCTTTGATCCGGCACCGGGTCCAGCGACGACAATATCGGTTTTTTTTGATACCGAGCTTGCCACCCGCGCCCCTAGCGTTTCGGCGCGGGCCTTGGCCTCATCGCGGCTCATTTCCTCCAGTGAGCCGGTAAAGACCATCGTTTTTCCGGCAACCACAGAATGCGCTATGGTGCGCGATGCCACCGGTTCGATGGTTACCTGGGCGAGCAGATCATCCACAGCTTCCCGATTATGGGGTTCAGCGAAAAATCGAAGAAGTGCCTCAGCCGCCTTCGGCCCAAATCCATCTATCGCCTCCAGTTCGGCGATGGCATCCTCTTTGGGCATCGCAATGAGCGCAATGAGGCTATCAGCGTCTTTGTATTCACGCGCCAGGAGCATCGCCGTCGTCTCTCCAATATGGCGGATCCCGAGGGCAAAGAGAAACCGGTTAAACGCGATTGTTCGCCTCTGGTTGATTGCCGCGAACAGATTTCCAACGGCCTTTTCGCCCCACCCCTCCCAAAGCTTCAGGTCGAACGCACCGGTCTGCTGGCGCGCCTCAAGTGTAAAGAAATCAGCAGGCGCTTTCACCAGACCAGCTTCGAGAAAAGCAGCGACCTGTTTTTCGCCGAGCCCATCGATATCGAAGGCTTTGCGTGAAACGAAATGGATAAGGCGCTCCAATCGCTGTCCGGGGCAAATCAGTCCGCCGGTACAACGCACCACCACCTCACCTTCCGCACTTTCCGCCAACGAACCGCATTCGGGGCAGAGCGTTGGAAATGGAAACGGCGCGGGCGCAGGATCGGGGCGGCCACTGATGTCTACTTCGACGACCTGTGGTATCACGTCACCCGCCCGCTGGACGCGCACACGGTCACCGACGCGCACATCCAGGCGTTTGATTTCATCCCGATTGTGGAGCGTTGCGTTGGATACCACAACCCCACCCACGGTAACCGGCTCAAGCTTTGCAACCGGCGTTAACGATCCTGTCCGCCCGACCTGAATATCGATTCCCAGAACGCGGGTTAGCGCTTTTTCCGCTGGAAACTTATGCGCAATCGCCCAGCGCGGTGCGCGGGCAACACTGCCAAGGCGCGCCTGATCTGCAAGACTATCGACCTTGTAGACAATACCATCAATATCATAGTCGAGCGCATGACGACGCTCGGAAAGGTCGCGGTGAAGGGCGACCGCCATCTCATGTGAATTTGCAAAAATCGTTTCCGGATTTGTCGGCAAACCCCATTTGGCGAAGCATGCGAGCGCCTCTTTTTGGGTTGCAAACGGAAGATCACCAACGAATGCTCCCCAGCCATAGGCAAAGAACCTGAGTGGGCGTCTTGCTGTGATCGAACAATCAAGCTGGCGAAGCGATCCGGCCGCCGCGTTTCTTGGATTGGCGAAGATTTTTTGTTCGGCTTTTTCCTGCGCCTGATTGAGTGCGATAAAATCAGCGCGGCCCATATAGACTTCACCGCGTATCTCGATTTCTTGCGGCCAGCCCGACCCCGAAAGCCGGTGGGGAATATCCTCTATCGTCTTGATGTTTTCCGTAACATCCTCGCCGACAGCCCCGTCGCCACGGGTCAACGCCTGGACAAGCACCCCCTCTCGATAGGTGAGCGCGGCGGAAAGCCCATCGATCTTCGGCTCAGCCGTTAACGCGATTTCCGTGACATCGGATTTGAGGAACCGCGCAACGCGCTCAATAAATTCCGCCACGTCTTCTTCGCTGAACGCGTTATCAAGCGACATCATGGGTTGCTTGTGAGCCACCTTGCGGAAGCCACGCGCCGGGGCCGCGCCTACCGCCTCGCTCGGGCTATCTGCCGTTTTGAGGTCGGGGTGCGCCGCCTCGACCCTGCGCAAGGTATCAACAAGTCTGTCATAGTCCGCGTCCGAAATCTCAGGCGCATCATCTTGATGATAACGCGCAGCATGGTATGCAACCGCGCGCCGCAAGTCCGGCACATGCTTCGCCGCAGCGGCACGGTCGTCGATGTCGAAATCCAATGATGGAAAGTTCTTGTTCACCCGGTTTCCTTCCTTCGCGCGTCACCGGCCTCGATTGCACTCACCGCCAGCAGACTTTCAGCAGCGGCACGAGCTTCGGCGGTCAGCGTATCCGCTGAGAGCATGCGGGCGATCTCGTCCCGCTTTGCGTTAAAATCCTCAAGCGGCGTCACGGTGGTCACCGTGGTGCCTTTTTTGGTTCCGGTCTTTGGAAGCGATTTTGAGATCTGCAAATGATGATTGCCACGCGCGGCAACCTGCGGTGAATGCGTGATAACAAGCGTTTGCGCAACATCAGCGAGCCGCGCCAGTCGCTCCCCCACTGCGCTCGCCGTGGCGCCACCGATGCCTCGGTCGACTTCATCAAAAATCAGTGTCGGCGCTTCCCCCGTAGCGGCTAGAACCACCTTGAGGGAAAGGATAAATCGAGCCAGTTCGCCGCCTGATGCGATTTTGGTGAGGGGGGCAAAAGGCGCTCCCGGATTTGTTGAGATCATAAACTCAACACGCTCCCCGCCACGTTGTCCCCATTGTTCTTCTGGAAGTGTGGTCAGGGAAACTGCAAATCGAGCCGCATCAAGCTTTAGGGCGGGCAACTCAACCATTACTGCCTTTTCCAGGCGAATAGATGCTTTCTCGCGCGTTTTTGAAAGCCGCTCGGCAGCTTTTTTGAACGCTTGTTCGGCGGCTTCAACGTCTTTCTTCAGAGCCTCCAACCCTTCAGCCCCTTCGTCTGCGCGGGCGACCCGACTGGCGAAGTCCTCAGCGAGTTGGGGAAGGTCATCCACAGTCACCCGGTATTTCCGCGCGGCGGCGCGCAGCGCGAACAGTCGCTCCTCAACACTGTCCAACCCCGATGTATCCGACGGGATCTTCCATGAAAGTCGCGCTAACTGGCTGTTCGCCTCACTACAGATCTCAGCAGCCGCCATAAATTTTTCAATCAGAGCCTTCAGTGCGGGAAGCGACCCATCATCGAGGCGACTGAGGCGGCGAATGGCGCTCCGTAGTTGGCCCTCCGCGCCGTCGTCATCGGTAAGCAGCGCATTGAGCTGACCCATCTCTTCACCAATCGCCGCAGCGGTTTTTAGCTGGATCCGCTGGTCCGCAAGCTCCTGTTCCTCACCCGGAAGCGGCGAAAGCTCGTGCAATTCAGCAGCTGCATGTCGCCAATAATCAAGCTCACGCGCGGCACGCAACTGCTCTTCTCGTGCGTCTTCGAGCGATTTCCGCTTTTGGGTCAGCGCCTCATAGTTATTTGCCACTGCTCCGAGATCGGCCTGATTTCCCGCATACAGATCAAGCAAAGCGCCATGGCCGCGCGCATCCAAAAGCGCCCGGTCATCATGCTGGCCATGGACTTCGACCAGATAACGTCCGGCAGAACGCAGCAGCGAGACGCTGATCGGATCGTCATTCAGAAATGCGCGTCCACGACCATCACGCGAAAGCTTGCGTTTGAAGATCAAAGGGTTTGAGGCATCGACCCCATGTTCGATGAGGTGCTCAAAAACAGGATGGTCCTGTGCGGGCTCGAAGACGGCAACAACCTGTGCATCGTCGGCGCCCGCTCGAATGAGAGACGGTTGGGCGCGCGCGCCGAGTGCCAGCCCCAGACTATCGAGCAGAATAGATTTCCCTGCGCCCGTCTCGCCGGATAGGACTGTCAACCCGGCAGGCAGGTCAATCACCAGCTTGTCGATGAGCACGATATTGTGGATCACCAACTGACTGAGCATAGCAAAACGCACATGATTTGATTGCGATTACGCGACCCGGTTGGGCGGTTGCGCGCAGTCGACCAACGCTTTCCCCCTCAACCGATCACCGCAAGTGCTTAGCCCAATCCCGTCTTCCGACGCAATAGATTGTAGCTATACTCATACCACCGGCTTTCGGGGAAATTATGCCCTAGTACGGCTGCCGTTTTCTTTGCTTCAGCGATAACGCCAATCGACAGGTAGGCTTCGGTCAACCGATGAAGCGCCTCGGGGACATGCGTTGACGTCTGATAGACTTTGACAACGGTGCGAAAGCGTCCGATCGCGGCGAGGTGCTGCCCGCGGTTCAAATAAAATCGCCCAATGTCCATTTCCTTGGCCGCGAGGTGGTCAAGCACCCAATCAAGCTTGATACGCGCATCCTTGGCATAGTCGGACTCAGGAAACCGGCGCACAATCTCGAGAAGCGCCGCATAGGCCTGTCGGGTAATCCGCTGATCGCGTTCTATGTCGCTGATCTGCTCAAAATAATTCATCGCAATCAGATAATAGGCATAGCTTGCATGCTGATTGCCGGGGTGGAGCGATAGAAACCGCTCTGCCGATAAAATCGATTCGTCATATTGCTTCGCTTGATAGTGCGAATAGGCAGACATCAACTGAGCGCGGCGCGCCCATTGCGAATAAGGGTGCTGACGTTCAACCTCGTCAAAGAAAATCGCCCCCTCGCGGAAACGCTGCTCCTTCAGTCTGTCTGCGCCGATGTTGTAAAGTGTCCCGACTTCAAGAGCGACGTATTTGCGCTCTTTTTCGCTACTCGAACATGCCGCGCAAAAACCAAGGGCCAAAAGCCCCAAAGTGCGCAAAACCCTTTGACGACAATTCAACACGAATACACTCCCACATTGCCTACATACGGTTGGGGCCTACAAACCGTTGGGGACAATGAACGGTTTCGGCCTACGAACCATTGGACGCAGGTCCCTTCCAAACGGCATGCTCTTTACAC
>JBCDDR010000190.1:0-5245 GCA_039180205.1 Pseudomonadota bacterium
ATGATATTCTATAAAGGTTGAAAGTGGGGAATTTGATCATCGAGTGACACACGGGAACATTGGATTGTTCACGTTATCGATACACACAGTGAAGAGAAATGCTATTGGTTGTCTGCTATTGGACATTACATGAAGAGCGTGGTTGGAAAGTTTAACACACGCTGAAGGGCCGCTTTCGTCGGGAAGGTGGGCCATAGTCAGCCAGGAAGGCAAAAAATGAGCCAGGGTCAAAAAATGTCAATCAATAGCGGTCATTCGGTTCGGCAAATTATGCAACGAAATGTCATGCGCGTTGGTCTTTTCCTCGCTGGTCTTTTTGGATTTATGATGATCGCCGGTGCCGTTGAGGCACGCGAGTCCGATGAGGCGATCGCGATCGGCGACTTGCAATTAATTTCTTATCTGCCGCCAAAAGAAGCCGGTTCCCAGACCGTGGGTGATGTGCTTCGGCAGGTTGCAAACCAATCTCGTATTGAACCCGGGCGGCTTCGTAATCGTGATCTATTGCCGTACAAGTTGCAGGGTGCCGCGCCAGGCGGCTACTTGCCGAATGATTTTACAACAGAAATCACCAACGCGAATATTCTGAATTCGAACGTGGCACGCTTCCTCACGCGTCGCGTACCGTAACGTAATTTCCTAGATAGCTCCCGCAATCAAGGCAGCTTTCGAGCTGCCTTTTTTTTGCGAAAATAATGCAATCTCGACCAGATTTCGAATTAAGCCTGCGGCCACTTGAGCCGACGCGTCACATGACCCATTTTGCGACCGGCGCGTGGCTCGTCTTTTCCATAAAGATGCAGTGTTGCGCTCGGGTCGCTCAGATACGCATCGAGTGAACAAACATCCTCACCGATCAGGTTCATCATCTGGGTTGGCCCCAATAGGCGCGTGTCGCCGAGCGGCAGACCGGTGATTGCGCGGATGTGGTTTTCGAACTGGTCGGTTTGTGCCCCCTCAAGTGTCCAATGCCCCGAATTATGAACGCGCGGTGCGATTTCGTTCACGACGAGAGAACCATCGGCGCGGACAAACATCTCGACCCCCAAAGTCCCAACGTAAGAGAGCGCCTCAGCCACCTTTTGCGCCGCAGTGGCTGCCACATCGGCAGTTGTGGCATCAATCTTCGCCGGCACGGTTGTTCGGTACAGGATATGATTGCGATGCTCATTGATCCCCGGCGGATAGGTCACGGTATGCCCGGAGTGGTCGCGGACCACCATAACCGAGATCTCGCAGGCGAAATCGACGAAGCCCTCATAGATTGCCGGGATGCCGTCAAAGTCTGCCCAGATATCTTCAATCGATTGGTCTGGTTTGACCGCTCTTTGCCCTTTACCGTCATACCCAAATCGTCGTGTTTTGATGATGCCTGGTGCGCCAATGGTTTCGAGCGCTTGTTTAAGGTCGGGGAGCGAAGCGATGTCCTGAAACGGCGCGACCTCGATTCCAAGGTTCTGGATGAACTGCTTTTCAATAAGGCGGTCTTGCGCAACCTCTAACGCCTTGACCGCTGGCGCGATGGGTTTTGTCCGCGCAATCTGCGCTACCGTTTCGGCCGGAATATTTTCAAATTCATAGGTCGCCACCTCAATGCAATCTGTAAAGGCGGTTATCGCCTCAACATCGGTGTAGTCACCCGCCACATGTTGCGTGGCAACCTGTACTGCCGGAGCACCGGGATCCGGACAGAGGACACAGCTTCTGTAGCCAAGCCGTGCCGCCGCCAAAATCAGCATTCGCCCTAACTGACCGCCGCCAATGATACCGATCATCTTGCCTGGTAAAATAAGGGGAGGACCGTTCGCCGTCATAGTATCAATCCAACGTCGCCAACAGTTGATCTTGCCGGTATGGCATCGCACGGTTTCTAGGTGCGGGACACTTCACTCGTGACGGCCTTCGTCATGTTTTGACGCCAGCGATCAAGGTTATCGCGAACCGTATCGTTTGAAAGCGCCAGGATCGCCGCCGCACTCAGTGCCGCATTCTTTGCCCCGGCTGTACCGATCGCAAAGGTGGCCACGGGAACACCGCCGGGCATCTGAACAATTGACAACAAGGAATCGAGCCCGCTCAACGCTCTGCTTTCAACCGGCACACCAAGCACGGGGAGGAGTGTCAAGCTTGCGACCATGCCGGGTAAATGTGCGGCACCACCGGCACCTGCGATGATGGCCTTAAGCCCCCTCGTTTCGGCAGATTTCGAATATTCGTAAAGCCGGTCAGGCGTACGATGCGCGGAGACGATCTTCGCCTCGTAAACAACCTCGAGTTCATCAAGGAGATCGGCGGCAGCCTTTAAGGTCGGCCAATCTGATTGGCTGCCCATGATAATCCCAATGACCGGTGAAGCTGTCACGCATACTGTCCTTATGATCGACGTCTTCGCGAAAGCGCCCATTCAAACAAGCCGCGCGCCTACCATGTGGATAGCGCCGAGAGCAAGCCCCATCGGGAGATAAGCCCGTCAGAACGGGTTTTCCGAACATCAGTTGGCTATGTACGGCCCCGAAAAGCATAGCCTTCGCACTATTTTTTTGAAATGAGCCGTTCTTCAAAAAAATTCTGGCTCCGTAACCATCACGTTAACTTGCTTTATACCATATGCTCTCATTGTCATGACGAGAACCTTGCCCATCGACCTTTCGCGAGGTGTGTCAGGTTCTGTTTACAAAAGAAACCTCGAAACGTCTCACTCGTTCGGCAGTTTGATCGCAAAATCATCGTTTTTGGTTTCTTTCCTTGTGCGGCGCGAAGAAGTCTGATTTGGAAACATAATGAAGGTCAACGGTCCAAACTCCATATCGCAGGCATCAGCTGTCAAGCGGTCCCAAAACGCTCGTGCGGCCACAAGTGCCGCGCGTGCCAGTTCATCCGCGCCGGTTTCAGATACCGCGAGCGTGATGGGAATCCCTGAGGATGAATTGACCCCACGGGTGAAAGACGCCGTTTTTCAACTGATGGCCGAGGTGGAGAGCCTGCGCCGTGAGGTGCAGGTGGCGACCCAGCGTGTTCAGGAACTTGAGCGCTTAGCTGACCTTGATCCTTTAGCGCCGATCGCGAACCGGCGTGCTTTTGTGCGCGAGCTGTCGCGGGTGATGTCGTATGCCCAGCGCTATTCGGTGCCCGCGTCGATCCTTTTCTTCGACGTCAATGAGATGAAGCGGGTAAATGACGAGTTCGGACATGCAGCGGGGGATGCCGTTCTGCTTCATGTTGCCAATACCCTGATTGAAAATGTGCGTGGATCGGATGTGGTCGGTCGCCTTGGTGGGGATGAATTTGCCGTTTTGCTGGCAAACGCCAACGAAGCCCAATCGATGGAAAAGGGCGAAACCCTGGTTCATCAGGTTGCCGCAAAACCCGTGCGTTTTGATGGTGGTGAAGTGAATGTCTCGGTCGCAGTCGGCGCCTACACGTTTCGAAGCGGCGAAAGCCCCACCGATGTGCTCGAAGGCGCAGACCGCAAAATGTATGCGAATAAACGCCAAACCAAGTCGGATGTTGCCGAAGACGGTGGTGCCACGCCTGGCGAATGATCGGCGCCTACTTGAGATATTCTGAGGACGTCCCGACAATCAGAGATAACCGGTCAGATTATGCGATGATATCGGGTATAATCTGATCGTTAACCGCGGCAATTTGATCTTTCAGCACAAGCTTGCGTTTTTTCATCCGCTGAACCTGCAACTGGTTGACGTTACCCGAACGCTGCATCGCCGTGATCGCTACGTCGAGGTCTCGGTGCTCTTCAACCAGCTTTTGCAATCGATCTTTAAGCGCATCTTCAGAAAGTGTCGACATTCAGTCAATGTTCCCCACGAAAAACATCCAGGCAGGCAGATCGATACGCGTTGAGAAGCAGCCTTCCTAGCGATAGTGTCCACCAACTTGATTGCAACTTCAATGTTAATCGCGTGTCCTGGTCGCCAAATATGACCCAAAATGCCGATGTGTCACCAGTTGGATTTCGACAGGCTCTGGCCAATGAGGAGCGCAGGTTCTGGCGGGCGGCGAAGCAATTTTACGCGGTGCCGGGCGGGCAGGGCGTTTGTCTTTATCTTCAGGATCGCCTCAACCTTAACGTGAATGTTGTGCTCTACATCATGTGGCGCGCCTGTGCGGGCGACCTGCTCAATCGCGAGCGTATAACCCTCGTTCATCGGGTTGCCGCTTTGCAATGTGCTGAGAAAGTCCGCAACTTACGGTGGGCGATAAAAAACAAGCTCGGCGCTGATCATCCTCTCTATGAGGAAGCGAAACGCGTTGAACTGGCGGCAGAAAAAGATCAACAGCGCCTGATCCTCGCAACCGACTTTCCAGAGCGGGCGGAGGCTCAGACGGCTCAGGTCGGCCTCTCCGCCTCGTCAATCGTCGAGACCATCCAAACCTACATCGCGCAGTTTGGTACGGCGAAAATGCCAGGAGATGACGATCTGAATACCCGGCTTTCAAAATGGGTTCAAACCTGCGTAACGCTCGACTTGGGGGATTGACCGCCATCCCATCGCCTGACAGGTAACTCAATCCCAAATCGATCTAGACGAAACAAATCAAGCGTTCGCGCGCACGATTGCTCGATCATGTCATCAATCGATGTAAGATTGGCATAGACTTGGGGAACCGGGGGGGCGATTACCGCGCCGATTTCGCTCAGTGTTGTCATGGTTCGAAGATGCCCCGTATGGAGTGGTGTCTCGCGAACCATCAGAACGAGCGGGCGTCGCTCTTTGAGCGTCACATCGGCGGCTCGGCTGAGCAGGCTGCTCGTTACCCCCGTGGAGATCTCCGACATCGTACGGATCGAGCATGGTGCGATGATCATGCCCTCAGTCTGAAAAGACCCGCTGGCGATGGTTGCGCCGACATTCCCAACCGGATGAACATGGTTTGCCAGCGCTCCAATCTCTTTCGCAGAGAGGTTCAATTCGAGCTTTGCCGTCAACTCGGCGGCTTTCGAAATGACGAGATGTGTTTCAGCGGTTGTGGCTTGCAAAAGCCGAAGGATCGTCAATCCATATTGGATTCCGGAAGCGCCCGAAATGCCAACGACGAGGCGAGGGGATATATTTAGGCTCATTGGGACTCCACAGGGCGAAACATCGCCACACGAAAATAATAGGTTGGTCACTCAGAACGGCAGGGAAACAATCCATCAAACTTTGAAATCTTGGTGACATGATCTGTCGCCTGTGGCAGGATTCCACCCTCAGAAAAAGAAAAGGAGGTCTGCTTTATGTCG
>JBCDDR010000191.1:0-5060 GCA_039180205.1 Pseudomonadota bacterium
GTGCCGATTTTCGAAACGCCGCAATCGATCCAGGTCCTACCGCGCACACTGCTGGATGAGCAGGAAATCAATACATTGAGCGATGCGCTCATCAACATCTCCGGTGTGGTCCCCAATGCGCCCGCGGAAACCGTTTTGGTCAACCCGATCGTGCGCGGGCTTGAGTCCGAAATCTATGTCGATGGCTTGATCAGCTACGGCGATACGGCGGTGATCGACCCCTCCAGCCTCGTTGGCATCGAACGTGTTGAAGTCGCGAAGGGACCAACATCGGTTTTGTTTGGTGGTGGCACCGGGGCACCGGTCGGCGGGCTTATCAATGTCGTTACCAAAACGCCCGAGGACGAGGCCTTTGTTGAGTTCGGCCTGCGTACTGGCAGTTTTGGTACCATCGCCCCCAACATCGATCTCAACCTGCCGATTGGCACTTCCGCCGGGTTTCGGATCGCCGGTGAGTATTTCGCTTCGAACGACTTCATTGATGATGTCGAGATCGATCGGATCACGCTCAATCCTTCATTCGGCGTTGATCTGACCCAGTCGACCGAATTTCTGTTGCGGGTCATGTATAATCGTATCGAACAGCTCGAGTATTCGGGGCTTCCTGCCGAGGTCGCGGGGCTTGACGGCGTTGACGCTTTCCAATTTGTCGGAACGCCCGATCAGCCGCGGACAATAATTGAAAATGTCTCGGTGCATGGCGCGGTCACTCATCAGTTTTCCGATACACTCTCAGGGCAAATTCAGGCGCGCTTCTTCCGCAATGAATTTGATGAATTTTCGTCGTTTCCATTTCTCGCCTTTTTCCCAATTGAAGGAACGACAGTTCCGATTGTCCGCGGGCAACTCCCCGTAGATACAACCGAAGCAACCGTCGATGGCAGCCTGACAGCCGAGTTCGAAACCGGCCCGTTTCGTCATGTGGCGATCGGGGGCATCACCTATGACGCAACGGATTACGAAGCGGCCTCGGGCTTTGATCTCGTGCCGCTCGGGATATTTGATTTTACGACAGAAAATGATCTGTCGTTCGGAGACGATTTACCCGCATTGACGACGTTTCTCGCGAACGACTACCGCACGTTCGCTGCCTATTTCAAAGATCAAATCAGCCTTGGTGAGCGGGTCAATCTGGCGCTTGGGCTGCGGTTTAGTCGTTACCGCCTCATCGAGCAGCTCGGCGGTCAGGGCACCGACGCCACGTTCGATGAATTTGATCCGCGCGTCGGCGTGAACATCAAGATTGCCAAGGGCATTGCGCTTTATGGGGGCTATGCACAAGGCTCGCGCCTATCGCTCTTCTTCCTCGGTATCGATGGTGCGCCCCCTGAGCTCGAAACCTCGGAAAACTTTGAGGTCGGTTTCAAATTCGGCTTTGAAAATCTTGGACTTTCGGGAACACTTGCAGCCTTTCGCAACAATCGTGAAAACGTACCAACCCCCGACCCGACCACCATTTTCGTTTCGGTCCAAACCGGTGAACAGCGCGCCCAGGGCTTTGAACTCGACCTGGTCTGGGAGCCTGTAAGCCAGCTTTCGTTTCTACTTTCGGCCGCCTTTACCGACGCCGAAGTTCTGGAAGATACAGTCATACCCGCAGGCGACGGGCTGCCCCGGGTGCCGCGCTATTCGGGTCGTTTTGCCGGGCGTTATCGTTTTGACCAGGGCATTCTAAGGGGCTTCGGCTTTGGGGCGGGACTGAACTGGCAAACCGGGGCTGAAACCACTTTGCCCAATAGCTTCGCGACTGATGGTTTCGTTTTGGTGGACGCCCAAGCGAGCTATGAAATTGGCCGTTACCGCCTGGGCGTTACCGTCCAGAACATCAACGGCGCCGATGCGTTCACCCCCTATCAATTTCTTGCTCAGGCCGTCGTGCGCCCAGTGCAGCCCCGCTTGGCCTTTGTCACCCTTTCGGCTACATTTTAAGGAGAACCAGAATGGAAACCACCCGCCGTAATATGCTTGCCCTCGCTGGGCTTACGCCGTTTCTTTCACTCGCCACCTTCATTCAGCGGGCGGAAGCAGAAGGCTATCGCTTCGGCAATAGCGAGGAAGAAGCGAACAAAATCGCGCACGATGCGCATGTCGATCTGATGCGCTATCCGGGGCTTGAAATGCATGGCGACGAAGATATCGCGATGATCTGCTACGACGGTATGACCATGCTTGATCTTATTGGGCCGCAGTATTTCTTCGCTTCAATGATGGGGGCCCGTGTGCATCTGGTCAGCGCTGATTCTGAGCTCAAACCGATCATGGGGGATACCGGTTTTGCTATCGTCCCCACGATCAGCATGGCGGACTGCCCGGAAAAGCTCGATATCCTGTTCGTACCCGGCGGCACCATGGGGACTGTACGCACTATGAAAAACCGGCCATTCATCGACTTTATTGCCGAACGAGGTGCCTCGGCAAAGCATGTCACCAGCGTTTGCACAGGGTCGATGATCCTGGGACAGGCAGGGCTTTTGAAAGGCAAGCGCGCAACCAGCCACTGGTCTGCCAGGCATCTGCTACCCGAGTTCGAAGCGATCGCGGTTGACGCGCGGGTTGTCCGCGATGGTAATGTGACCACCGGCGCAGGCGTCTCTGCCGGGCTTGATTTTGCGATTGCCTTGCTTGCGCAAATGCGCGGGGACGCCTATGCGCAGGCGGTGCAGCTACAGGCTGAGTATGCGCCCGAGCCACTGTTTACCGCGGGCACCTTAGACACAATCGATCCTAAGCTCGGCGAACCCATGCATGAGATGTTCGCGGCCGCGCTTTATGCGATCAAAGAAGCTTCGCAATCCCGGCTTTAGGTTATGGTCCAATGGGTAGGGCCGCTATCTGGCCTGCCCATTGTCTACAGGCAGAAGATGGCGTTTCAGAAATGCCACCTGTTCGCGAAAAGCTGCAATGGTCGCTGCGGCATTGAGATGGGGGACACCCCCCATCTCAAGTGCGGCCCCCGTAGCATGGTTGATTGTCTTATGTTGCAGAGACGTAACGGGCGACGGCACCATGATAAGATGTCCAGCACCTTCATATGCGATATGGGTAACCTCGTGTTTGGTACCGACAGCATCCAAGCGCCTATGGATCAGCGCGCCTGCAATCGCGCTTGGCCAAATCTGATCAGCTTGACCCGATAACACGAGGACAGGCGCATCGACCGCCGATACATCAATCGCCTTTGAAAATGATCGACCATCATCAACAAAACCTGGCAGAAAATAACGGCGAAAACTGGTGCCACCTTGACGATCGGCCAGATCAAGAGGAAGCGGATCACGCGGGGCTGGCGGATCAGGGGTGAAGGCAAGCGGCTCACCTCGCCAGGTCCATGCCGGCATTGTGGACGCTTCGGCAGTGCAACAGCCGCCCCAGATCACATTGCTAGGCACGCCCAAGATAAGCGCGCCGACCTCGTCCGGAACCCGTGCAGCCGTCAGCAAAGCAGCCTCGCTCCCGCGTGACACGCCAATAACGCCTATGCGCGTTTGCTTGAATCGCTGTCTGAGAAACCGAATGCCGGTCTCGAAATATTCAAGCGGGATATTCGCAAGCATTTCCGGGCGATCGGGATAATTGAAATAGGCAATGGAGAGAACGGCAAAGCCATGCGAGGCGAGGAGCGCAGGCGCAGCTTCCTCGGCACCTCCGGCTGATCCGCCAATATATAAAACTGCGGGCATCGGAACATTCGCTGCGGGCTTAAAGAGTAAGCCGCGCAGCGGGGCCTCTTCAATAGATTTGCGTGTTACGCCTGGTGCCAAATGACCGACAACTTGCTCAGCATCGAGACTTTCCACCCCACCCGGTTCTGATGCGTCGGCGATTTTGGCCGTGAACTGGATTTTTGTTGGCAGCGTGACATCAAAGTGGGGCATGCGCGGCGCATCCTGAGCGATACACCCAGGGGCAGCACATTGGTCGAGGTCCTCGGTTGTCAGCGGCAGCATCGACCAGATCAATCCACGGGCATCGGTCCCCTTATAGGTTCCGATCAGCGATGCCATCTCAGCCGGATTTACGTCACCGCCGGGCGATGCGAAATAAGTACCATGCGACGACCAGATCTTGCCGTGCATATCACGCATCTGCGCTTCGATGACCACCTCGGCGCCGGGCGGTACGCCGGCAACGCGGATGCGATAATCCTCCATCCATAACCGCGACGGCGGTGTAACACTCAGCTCAGCTGGTTGCGCAGGTGTATTTGCTAGCAGAAACACGTTTAGGAATGCGATCGTGGCAACAACCCGCCCGAGGACTTGGAAACTCATATCAGACTATTCGGTCGAAACAGCAAATGCGGCATCGCTTGCGCTTTTGCGAGCGCAACTGCGATGGGCAAGCCAGAAAAAGAGCCCGGCGAGCGGGAAGACCGACATACTCACGCTTAATGCAGCGCGCAAACCATTGGCATTGCCAAGGCCCGTGAAGACATCGCTTAAAAGGCCGACGAGTGTGGGGCCAGCGCCTAATCCGATCAGGTTGATCAGCAACAGGATGAAGGCAGAGGCAAATGCGCGATGTTTGATGGCCGAAAGCGATTGCACGGTTGCCCAGTTCGGTCCCATCCAGGCCGTCATCGTTACGCAAGGGACGACCAACATGAACGCAAGAAGCGGTAGGTTGCTGATGTAAAATGCCAGCAGGAACATCGGCCCCGAAATCACGCAAGCTGCCATCGAGATCAGCAGTGGCGAGGCAGCGCCGCGCTGGGTGGTTCGATCACCCAATACACCGCCAAGATATGTGCCGAGACCACCACCGACACCGAGTAAAAGCGCCAATGCACTGCCGACGATGCCGGTTGAAAGATCGAAAGTACGGATCGCATAAGCAGGCAGAAACGCGAGAACCATATAGCCGCCCATCGAGGACAGTGTTGCGGCAACACAGAGATAACGATAGCCGGGTTGCTCCAAGAGATCGGCAAGCGCGCCACGTTGGGGGATAGCGGCATCAATTTGTGTTGACGGTGATTTACCCGGTCTTGGATCACGACATACGATCATCATGGCTGCCGCCAATACAAAGCCCGGCAGCGCCGCCAGAATCAGCGCCCA
>JBCDDR010000192.1:0-5054 GCA_039180205.1 Pseudomonadota bacterium
TTCTGCCCGGCGGTGGTTGGTATACCCACATCGTTGCGCCTTACCTGAAATCCGGTGGTAAATATATCGCGGCCAACCTGCATCCTGATCTTTACAAAAGTGACGAACCGTCACGGCGACAACGCCGGTTTGCATGGGCCGGAAAGTTCACTGCCGATGAAGAGATCTTCGGGAAGAATGCGTCGACCGCGTTTTTTGGTGGTGGAAATCCAACAATCGATGATGAATCGGTCGATATGGTGTTTGCGATCAGATCCTTTCACGGATGGGTGCAGCGCGATCTCGTTGATCCCGTCCTCGCTGATTTTTTCCGTATGGTAAAGCCGGGGGGAACGCTCGCGATTGTGCAACATCGCGAGTTTGAAGCCAGCGAGAACGAACAGAATGGCCGTCGTGGTTATCTAAAAGAGAGCTTCGTTATCGACGCTGCCAAACGGGCTGGTTTTGAGCTGGTTGCACGCTCGGAAGTCAACGCAAACCCACGCGATACCAAGGACCATGCCTCGGGTGTGTGGACCTTGCCGCCGGTTCTCACCAATGGTGACCGGGTGGAATATAAGTTGATCGGTGAAAGCGATCGGATGACCCTGAAATTCAGGAAGCCAACCGCTTGAAAGCAATGGTCGCTTAAGAACATCAGCCGCTTAAAAAAATAATGGGCCCTTTCATGAAACGGGGCAAAGATTGGCACCGCGACATCCATCTGTCGCGGTGTTTTTTTTGGGGCGCATTTTCTTGCCAGACATTCAAAAGTCGGACGCGATACCGCCTTTTTCCCAATCACCGTAGCGGGTTGGTTCAGGGCCTTTCTGGCCACCGATTTCTTTTGACGTGTCGTTGGCCGAAGGCGCAGGGGCGTGCCCACTATCTTCGGCGTCTTTCAGGGTATCCGATTTTTCGACGTTATCATTGCTCATGCGATTTGTTGTCTCCTGTTTAATACACCCTGCACCTATGTGAGGCACTCGCAGAGTTCAAGTCGGCACAAGGTCGCCGCTACGGCGTTTATTCACTGTTTCAGCGCGGAGATGAGCGCTTTTCCTTCTGTGACATTTTCGAGGCATTTGGTGCGCTCCCGTATCGTTTAACGATTTGTTAAGGGTTCGGCGCGACGGTGGTTGGCATAAAGTCGAGGTCAAAAAGGCCCGATTTGTCAGGCACTTGTAAAGGAGGACCCGCACATGTCCGAGCGCGCCTTCACCATTGATCCGCAACTTCAGCCGCTTGTTTTTTGGAAAAACGGTCTCGTTCGTTCCGTTAAAAGTGGTGGTCCCGATTTCACAAATCGGCAAATGGCGTTAATCCTTCACGTCTATCTCAGTGAAGGCCCGCATACTGTGCGTGGTCTGGCATCTTATCTAGGGGTTGCCAAACCGGTCATAACCCGGGCACTCAATACGCTCGAGCAATATGGATTTGTAAAGCGGTGTACCGATGCGGCAGATAAGCGGAGCTTGTTTGTCCAGCGCACAGTCAAAGGGGCGGTGTTCTTAAGCGAGTTCGCCGAAATGCTGAATGATACATCTGGAGATGGGGGGGAGAGCCAATCTGCTGAGCCCGATAGCCACGATGCCAGTATCGAGGCGGTAGGTCGTGACGATGCGAAACCCAGCCATCGCACATCGTCCCGCGGGACGAAATCAACCGCATCCGCACGGCAATTCCGCAGACGAAGCAGCCGCTCGGCAGCATAGCGCAAAAGCGTCGCTCAATGCTTCGGGCGGATGGGTCCCACTTCGCTGGCATCCTCCGCCCGATTTCGTCGGCGATAAACGCATGGCTAAAATGGGTGATGACGCGGAGTTTGATTATTATCTTTGTGTTGTACCTCAAACGCACATTTTTGCCGTCGATGATCATGCGGGCACGTCACCCAAGGTAAGTGAGCTCCTTTTCGGAGAAGGGTTCTGGGGTCGGGAAGAATTATTCGATGATGGGACGGGCAGCGGATGGATTATCGGCTTCTCAGCTCACGATCGCTATCGCGGTCGAATTCATCAGTCAGCCGTTCACAAACAGGCTCTCACCACAAGCAATCGGCAACATGTCTCAGCAGTCGTCACCACAAAACATACGCCTTTGTTCACCGCGCCCGATCTAAAGTCACACGTTGCGAAACAGCTGTCGCTGGGGAGCCTTATTCCCACGAGCTGGCTGGCAGGTCCTCTCCATCAGCAAGACAAGTTTCTGGAGATTGTTTTGCCGCAAGACGCTCGCTCGCTCTGGCTGCACCGGCGACATATTGAGCAAAGCCCCATTGTGGAAACCGATATCGCCGCTAGCGCGATGACGTTATGCGGAGTGCCGTATATTTGGGGGGGAAGGAGCGATCTGGGTCTCGATTGCTCAGCTCTCGTGCAGTTTGCCTTCGCCAAGTCGGGGAGGATGACCCCGCGCGATAGTGATCAACAGGCTGAGACAGTAGGCGAGCAGGTGGCAAACATTACCGTCCCCATCGATACGGTACCTGATGGGCTTCACTGCGGTGATCTCGTCTTTTTTCCCGGTCATGTCGGGATTATGGTGGACGACGTCAATCTGGTGCACGCAAACGCGACGCATATGGCGGTTACGGTCAACCCGCTTCGCGAAGTGATCAAGACAATTGATGCAGAACATGGCGCTAGGATTACGTCGGTTCGACGACTCTCAACGGCATGATTTGACGCCAGATACGTTCCGGAGGATTATTCCCCCTCGGCGGAATCTTCGATCTCAGGCAAGGGTGGTGGGTTTTCGGTATAACTGCGAAGATACTGGATCACCCGCGCACGCTGCGTTGGTTTTTTCAGACCCCGAAATGACATTTTGGTTCCCGAAACATACCCTTTGGGGTTGGTCAAAAAGCCATCAAGTTTCTCATAGGTCCATTCGCCGCCGACCTCTTGGAGCGCGTTCGAATAGTTGAAGCCATCGCGCGCTGCGACTTGCGCGCCGACAATGTTATGAAGATTAGGGCCGATGCCGTTTTTGCCGCCGGCTTCAATCGAATGACAGGATGAACATTGGCGAAACACCGATTCTCCATCCTCGGCTTTGGCTTCCGCCATCATCATTGCGAGTGAGGGGCCTTCGGTGACGGGGTCAGCCACGTCTGAAACTGCCACGACTTTTTCAGGGACTTCGATCGGATAGGCCTGTGCAACTTCATCGCCATGGCCGTGACCACCGCCCGCGTGAAATACAGCCTCAACCAAGACGCCCAAGACCATCACGAACAGAAAACAGCCAAGAAGTGCCATCATCACCATATTTGAGAAGGTTGTGTTCATGTCTACGCCTCAATCCTCTTCACGCTCAGTCGCTCGAAACGGCATCGCCGTGGCTAACCAAAAGCAGTTATATAATAAAAAACGCACGGAATGCGTTTTCGCCCCGCGCCAATTGCGCTATTCCTAAAGCGCAGGATATGCGCACACAAGCATCTTTGCGTCGCATCCGCTCGTTTTTGTTTTGAACAAGGTCGACTTCAACATCGCAAAACGGCTTTTTGTAAAGTCGAAATAGCGCAAAATCATAAATGGACGTTATTCGACAATGGTCTTACCAACTCCCAAATTAACCGGTGCGATCGCTTTTCAGGGCGCATTGGGAGCCTATTCGCATATTGCTTGCATGGAGGCTGTTCCCGATTGGAACCCACTGCCCTGTGCCTCATTTGAAGACGCATTTGAGGCGGTTGAGCGCGAGGACGCTGATCTTGCGATGATCCCGATTGAAAATTCCCAGGCTGGGCGGGTCGCCGATATTCATCTGCTCCTTCCCCAATCCGATTTGCATATTGTTGGCGAGCATTTTCATAGGGTACGCCATTGTGTCCTCGGTCTGCCCGATGCGAAGATCGAAGATGTTGAGTTCGCGCGCAGCCACCCTCAAGCTTTGGCGCAGTGCCGCGCGCGGTTGCGTGGGCTCAAAATCGCCCCGCTTGCCCATTCGGATACCGCAAATGCAGCCAAACAAGTCGTCGCTGATGGAGACCCCAAAGTGGCGGCAATCGCATCGAAGCTCGCCGGTGAGGTTTATGGCCTCAAAACGCTGATCGAACATGCCGAGGATATCGACCATAATACAACGCGGTTTGTGATCCTGGCGCGCGAGCCGATCACGCCGAACCCGGTCGATGGTGCGATCATGACAACGTTGGTCTTCCAGGTACGTAATGTGCCAGCGGCGCTCTTTAAGGCGCTTGGTGGATTTGCCACGAACGGGGTCAACATGACCAAGCTGGAAAGCTATCAGCGCGGCGGCAGCTTCAGCGCTTCAGAGTTTTTCACCGATATCGAAGGGCACCCCTCGGACCGCAATGTGGCTCTCGCAATGGAAGAGCTCAACTTTCATACGCGCTGGGTGCGCATTCTCGGCAGTTATACGCAACAGCGCGGGCGCGGGGTCTGACCTTCACCTGTTGTGATCCACGATGTCGTGGCTCGATAACTGACTATCCGCGGCTGAGCCGGCGAAGATGTTACGTTCGCGCACAGCCGGTCGCGGGGCAGATGGTAACATCCGCCCCCGCTCGCTAGACCGTGCAGGAACATCGCCCTCAGTGCGGTCGATCTCCAGCTGTTGTGACAATAAGGTGCGGGATACCATCACTGGTTTTGTGCGCCGAAACCCCACCCTTTGAAATCATGCCACGGACCCTGCGTCGCATGTTTGAGAATGCGGACGAGCACACCACGTCAACAGGGGTAGTGAAGTCGATGCCGATCACCCAGCCGTCTGATCCTTCACATCTCTCGATATCGCGTAAATTGCCGACAAATGGCTGCTTCAGATAGGTTCCCGAAACAACATCTCCAGGCTTTGGCGTGGGGGACAAAGCCTCGCTCAATTTGGCCGAAAGAACATTCCAATTCGCATGACCCAGGTTGATCGCGGCAAGCTCAAGCGCCTGCGCATGGCTTATGTTCCGATCCAGTTTTGCAAGCTCAGCGCGCAAAATGCGCGCATAGGCCTTCGCCTGGTCGTGTGTTTGAATATCTAACATGATGAAAGTCGCTCCGTTACGCGGTCGTTTTCAAAACGGAACTCGCATTGCCGTTCGACCACAA
>JBCDDR010000193.1:0-5053 GCA_039180205.1 Pseudomonadota bacterium
AATGTTTGTCAAAAACCCTGATGATTGGCAGGCTATCGGGGCGGTTCACCAGCAGTTTTTTGGCGACATTCGTCCTGCCTCAACGCTTGTCGCTTGTGCTGGATATGCCGACGACGCCTGGTTGATTGAGGTTGAAGCCGACGCCGTTATGTCCGCGCGATAACACCGCGCACACCCCCGCCAGAAAGGCATAGTCCATGCACTCTACCGTTTCGGTTGTCGCGCTCATTGGCGTGTTGGGGATGGCGTCACAATGGATCGCCTGGAGACTTCAGTTACCCGCCATCGTCCTGATGTCGATTGCGGGTCTGATTGCCGGGCCTGGCCTCGGGGTTCTTGCACCGAGCAAAGATTTCGGTGAATTCCTGCAACCAATGATCTCGCTCGCCGTCGCGGTGATTCTTTTCGAAGGGGGGCTTTCGCTTCATTTTCGTGAGCTTGGCTCCTCGGCGAAAAAAATCTGGCGTCTGGTGATCCCCGGCGCGCCATTGGCGTGGGCATTGGGTGCTATCGCAGCGCATTATGCCGCCGGCCTCTCCTGGCCTGTCGCCATCTTGTTCGCCGGTATTCTGGTCGTCACGGGGCCGACCGTGATCGTGCCACTCTTGCGCCAGGCCAAGCTATCTCATGGCCCGCGCACACTTCTCAAATGGGAAGGGATCATCAATGACCCGCTCGGCGCGCTGATTGCGGTTTTGGTGTTTGAATTTCTGGTCGCAACCGGCGGGGGCCAAAGCGTTTTTGAGGCCGCCGCGTGGGTTGGGCTTGCCTCGGCCGTTGCCCTTGCCATCGGGTGCGGGCTTGGCTGGTTCATCGCCTATGTCTTCCCACGCGGCTGGGTCCCTGAGTTTTTGAAGGTTCCGGTCCTGCTTGCCACGGTGATCGCTGGGTTTGCCGCAGCAAATGCGATTGAGCATGAAACGGGTCTCGTTGCTGTCACCGCGATGGGAATTTTCCTTGGCAATTCGCGGGTGGCCTCCCTCGTCGAACTTCGGCGCTTCAAGGAGCATATGACGGTTATTCTGGTATCGGGTATCTTCGTGCTGCTGACAGCGACGCTGAAGCCCTCGGATTTAACCGGGCTCGGCTTTCCCGCATTGCTGTTCCTGCTTGCGATCCTGTTTGTGGTGCGCCCGCTATCCATTTGGATTTCGCTCGTCGGGACGGGAACACCGTGGCGTGAAAAACTGTTGGTCGGCTGGATCGCCCCGCGGGGGATTGTTGCCGTTGCCGTCACCGGTGTGTTTGGCCCCAAGCTGATGGAACTCGGCTATGCCGATGCGCGGCAACTCGTCCCGCTTTCTTTCGCCGTTGTGTTCGCGACGATCCTCGCGCATGGATTTTCAATTGAAAAGCTGGCCCGTCGGCTCGACCTTGTTTCAACCCGAAAACCTGGCGTGCTCATCGTCGGGGCATCGGCATGGGCGACGCAGCTCGCGCTCAAACTCAAAGAGCTCGAAATTCCCGTCACCATTGCCGATACCTCCTGGTACCGCTTGAAAGAGGCAAGGCTTAAGGACATTCCCACCTATTATGGTGAGGTTTTGTCTGAGGTTGCCGAACATAGGCTGGAGGCGCAGCAGTTTGGTGCGTTGCTCGCGCTTTCGGGGAATGAGGCGTACAATGCCCTTGTCTGCAAAGAGTTCGCGCCGGAAATTGGCCGCGATCGGGTGTTTGAGCTCGGGCAGCACGCCAAAGATGACCCCCATGGGCTCTCTTTCACGGTTCGTGGGCGCACGCTTTTACCATCGGGGATCGGACTGGATGAGCTTCTGAAGCGCAGCTATACCGGATGGACCTTCCAGAAAACCAAGCTCACCGAGAAATACGTCTGGGATCAATATCTTTCTGAACGCCATGCGGACGCGGATACCGTTTTTGCGCTCAAAAAAACGGGTGCGCTCCAGTTTGCCAGTCGCGACGGGAAGAATGGCTTAGAGCCGGGTGATATCGTTGTGGCCTTCAGCCCAAAGCGGGAAAAAATGGCTCCCGAAGCGCCGCCGAAACCCAACCAAAAGCCCGACCTTCCCGATGATATTGCACCGGGGGAGGGGTCGGCTGGTGCGACCGACAAAAAAGAGCCAGTATGACTGCATACCATCTTGCGCAAATCAATATTGCACGCTTCTCAAAACCAAAGAATGATCCGGTCAGTCAGGATTTCAACAATGCGTTTGCCCAGGTGGGGACGCCTGCCCTTTCTCACTTGTCAACGCTGTCCCACCTTGTCGCTCTTTCGTTGTCGACTTCGCGCGCATCAACCCACCTTCGGGCGCCATCAGGCGCGATTTCCGCTTTCCAAAATGGGGCCTCGGTTTTGAGCTTATCCATCAGATATTCGGTGGCGGCAAAGGCATCCGCCCGGTGCGCACTTGCGCAGGCGACGAGAACGATCGGATCCCCCGGCGCCATATCTCCGACCCGGTGAATCACGAGAACCCGATCAATCTGCCACCGGTTGTTCGCGGTTTCCGCAAAGCCTAACAGCTTTTTCTCGGTCATTGCCGGATAATGGCTCAAGGATAATGTCGCGACGGGTTTATCATCATTTTGATTGCGGACGAGCCCGATGAAACTCGCGACCGCGCCGCTTTCGGTATGGCCCCTTTGAAAGAGCGCGAGCGCTTGGTAAGGGTCAAATGCCGCGTCCGCAATGCGAACCGAGATCATCGCATACCCCCTGTAACGGGCGGAAAGATCGCGATTTCACCCGCCCCAGCGATCGGCGAGTGCGGATCGGCGAATTCGGCATCAATCGCGAAACGAAGGCGGGACACGTCGCTCAGCGCGTTTCGGTGCCCGTCGCTTTGCGTTTTCAACCAATCCACCAGGCCGGCGATGGTCTCGATGTCGGCGGGCGGTGTGAGCGCCTCTTCGTCGGTACCGATTTGCTCCTGAACCCAGGCGAAATACAGGATTTTGATCGTTGGCTCGTTCATGTGATTGGTTGCTATTGCATTTCGCGCAGACCCGCGCGCAGATAATCAAACCCCGTCACCAGGGTCAGTACGGCAGCGACCCACAGACACAAAAGCCCAACGGCGTGGACAAACTCCTGCGTGACGGCCCCGGCCAGGATGAGCGCGCCAAGCGCCACCATTTGTACCGTGGTTTTCCACTTTGCGAGCGTCGAAACGGGCACGCTTACCTCGGTCCCGGCGAGAAATTCGCGCAGGCCCGATACAAGGATTTCACGGCATAGAATGACCACCGCCGCGAGGATATGAATGCCGTCAATGCTGTCTTTCCATACCAGTAAAATCAGTACGGCGGCGACCATGAGCTTATCGGCGATGGGGTCAAGAAACTGGCCGAGCTTGGAAACGGTGCCTTGAGCCCGGGCCAAATAGCCATCAAAAAAGTCGGTGATTCCTGCGGCACAGAAGAGCGCGAATGCGACCGCTGATCCCGCCGGGTCGCGATAGAAAAAAGCGGCAGCCAAAAAAGGCACCGCAAAAATGCGCGACAATGTCAGCAGATTGGGAAGAGAAGACCACATATCACCAGAACCAGGGAAACATAAGCGAGGAAGCCGATCCGACCAAGGCAACGACCCCGATCGCGCATATCTGTGCGGGGGGAGGACGCCCTGGTCAAGCGGTGATTTGGGTCTCGTCGCGAAAGACCTGGCCGCGGTCAGCCGCGGCTGGCAACCTGCTGGAGCGCTTTTTTCGCTTGTTCGTGTTTGGGATCGAGTTTGAGCGCATGGCGAAGCGCGGCCAAGGCCTCTTGGTTTCGTCCCATGTGCTGTAAAATTTCCGCGCGGCGCCAATGCGCGCTTGGACGAAAATCAGTTCCGCCAATCATCGTGGAGCCTTTCAAGAAGCGAACCATCGCGGCATCACCAGCCTCAAGATATTCACCCGAAAGGGCCGCCATTTTCCCCTGTTGGTAAAGCGCCATGCGCGACGGATGGTCAACGCCATCGTCGGTTTCCACATTGATCATCTCAAAATAGCGTGCGGCCAGGGCCCAGTTCTCTTTGCGCATCGCTTGCATCGCGGCACCCAGGGCAACGTTCGGCATGATACGAACGGCGAGCGATTGATCGGATGCGCCAAAGGCCTCTTCCTCACTTTTTGCCATTTCGGCCTTTAATTGAAAATAACGGGCACGATCCTCGTTCTCTAACCGCGCAAGCATTTCTTCAGCCTTGGCTTTTTTGCCACCTGCGATGCCCGGGGCCACATTATGGAAACGGGCAATACAGAGCTTCGCCTGGCTATTGTCGGGCGCGAGCGCGAGATCAGCTTCACAGTCTCGCAGCATTGCCTTTCCAGCCTTCACCTTGCCAAACATGCCGACCTTGCCAAGTTTCAAAAGCTGAAGGTTGGTGCGCATCTCCTGCAGGGCCTGATCCCCCGGCGTATCTTCTAAAAATGCCTTCGCGCGTTTGATGCCGGTCTTCCAGTTACCCGTGTTGCGGTAATAGTGAAGTAGCTCCAGCTTGGCTTCCTGGTCAACCGATTGCGCTGCGGCCTCCAGGCGCGCCTCCTCGCCCGCGTCCAGGGCAGGCTCAACAAATCCCGGATAGGGGATAGCCGAGTCGTCAGCGGCAAAGACGATCGGCGCTCCGATAAACAGAATGAGGAGTGAAAAGGCGCAACGCACAAGCCATGGCGTGCGCGCGAGCCGATTTCGTTGAATTTGCGGATCGACCGGAAAAACCAAATGCATAAAATATATCCCTCTTAAACCGATCGCAGCGTGCCGGCGACATTCTGACAGATATATCGAATAAACATACATAGTCAATTCGCGAAGATACCGCATCGCCCGCGTACGGGGTCTGGGTGGAGCACAAAAACGGCCCCAACATGGCGATGCGGGGCCGTCTTGCGTTACCGATCAGGATCCTGTCGACCCTGGTGATTTGGCTTTCTCTCTGGGTGGCTTTCTATTGAGGAACCAAGCGACGATCGCGTGCGTCCGATTCCCTCAGGTTAATCCGGCCCTTTTGGTTGAACGTCTTGAAGGCATGCACGAGGTTGAGCCGATACGTTTCGGGAGTCAAATCCCCATGTTCATCGCGGCGCAGCACTGTGATGTCACC
>JBCDDR010000194.1:0-5026 GCA_039180205.1 Pseudomonadota bacterium
CCACTAGAAACAATATTTAAGCGAGTGGTTCTTTGGGCTGAAACAGATGCAGGCAGATAAGCTGAAATGGAACGCATCAGTTTCAGCCGAACCACTAGAAGTCTTGCGCGATGACCATTTTCAGTGCGCGCGCCAGCGGTTGACGTTTGTCATCACGCTCGCGCATTGGGCCCTCGGGGATATGCGCCTTTACGGCTTTGAAAACCGACTGAAAAAGAGTGTTTGGCTCATCTGATGATGTTCCGGGGTCATTTGGGATCACGGGAGAAAGTGGCCCGACCGCCCCGTGCCCCCGGGACAAGAGGCATGCCACAAGCTGTATCTGTCGTATCCCCAACGCCGCGATCATCGTATGGTCAAGGTGAAGAAGGGCGCGGCCCTGAAGCCTTTCCCGCAAGCGGCGTCCATATTTGCGGTAAGCGTCAACCGTCGCCCCGATCAGCGCGCCTGTCGCGGTTGCCGCCCCCAAAGACATAAAACCAAAAAAGAGATCGACGGTGGCCCCGGCGGCGGCGCCGGTGGCGGCTGCCTTCGACACACTAATCCCTAATCTCGCAAGCACATCCCCATCGAAAAGATCATCGTTCCACCCATCATGACCAAGGGCGAGTTCTGGTGGCAGATAATCCCCCTCTCGAAAGCGGAACTGAGCCAAAAGCTGTCGGACGCATTGCTGTTCGCAGGCTCTGACCTCATCCTTGATTGCCTCTTCCGCCTTTGTACGTTCGGGCGAAGCGTCTATGGGCGCTGTTCGGCTTAACGCCGACACGTCGAGCAATAGCCTGGCAATGATATCGGCAGACGCTGCGCCGAGGCTTTCGCGGCGGGCCTTCAACGACTTGATCAGCCGGTCGAGCTTTGCGCGGTGGGGCTCAGCTAACAGCTTGACCTTTTCAAAGAGCGCAATCTCACTCGACGCATCATAAACGACGGTATCGAAGGCAGCGGCAGCGTGCATGTTGACGCGCGCGAGCTCGCCGCGCCAATGTTCAGCACAGTTTTCGGGATCGGCGACAAAATTCAGAACCGGCAACACCGGCTTTGCCGACCGGCTCAGGATCTCGAGCTCATCGCGGTGTTTGGCCCGTAATGGATCGCGCGCATCGACAACATAAAGCGCGGCATCCGCGCGGAGCAACTGGCTGATCGCCGTTGCCTCTTGTGAAAATGAGCCCTGAGCCGCCTTTTCATCAGCAAAATGATGAATCGCGTCGGTCCAATCACGACGGCGCTCGTTGCGGATATGCTCAAGATGCAGCAAAAGTCCGCTCGAATCTTCAAGGCCGGGGGTGTCATAAAGGGCCACGATCGCCTCGCCATCGGCCATCAGCGATGCGGTCTCCACATGGCGGGTGGTCGCGGGGCTTGAAGACACATCACCGAACGAGGCATTGCGGGTAAGCGTTCGCATCAGCGAGGTTTTACCGGTGTTCGTGTGCCCGATCACCGCAATTTTGAGCGGACCGGCCATCAGATTTCACCTTGCCGCTGTTGATCCGGATTTTCGCCTTGAACATCGGCTGGGCGTGCGTCGCCATCGTCTGATGCCATCAGCGATTGCCAGAGATTTGTTCGATAGATTTGAAACCAGCGCGGAAAGTCTTCCCGAGTCTCGATCTCAAACAGAGGATCAAATAAACGGTCGAGACGGCGGGAGATTTCGGCCTCGCCAAGGCCTTGAAAGCTAAGGAGGGCGATCTCCATACCAATCGCAGCGACCAAATCACTGTAGGGTGTTTCAACTGAACCGCTATCGTCGTTGGCTTCGGTTTTCATTTTTGGCTCGGACGATGGGCTTCCGGGTAGCGCCAATTGTGCCAGCAGGCCACCACCTGCGCCGACGGCTCCCCAAAGCGGCATGGCGGCAATCGCCGGCGGAAATACGACCCCGGCCCCCATACAGGCGGCGAGCCCGGCAATGCCGCCGGCAGCAGCCCACTTTCCACCCGTTTGAAAACTCGGCGGCATCAATGTGTGGAGACCCGTAACAGCGTCTTTCACAGCGGTCACATCAAGCGACCGATCCTGTCTTGAAATCAGCGATGAAAGTTTACTAAAGGCACCGGAAAACGAAGGCTCGTCCCCGGATAGAAACGGCCTTCCCACCTCTGCGATCGTTGTCCGGACTTCGGCCTCGCTCAGCGACGGCGACCATCCCAAAACCCCTGATTGAAAAGCAGCGAGGCTTTCGGCTACCGCCCTTTCCTGGAAATGCTCTCGTTCATTTCGGTTGGTCCCCTTTGGGCGCGTCGTGCTTTCCGGCTGATCCGAAAGAGGTGACGGTGCCGATGTTTCGGACTCAGAACCTTCGGTACGAAGATCCTCAAGAAACTGACGCGCGGCATGGTCGGTCTGATAATTCAGGTCCCATTCAATGACACGTTCGGCGGCAATCATCGGGTCTGCGGCGAGCTTTTGCCAATCTGAGAGTCTGATTGCAAAGTCTTCGCTGCCAAGCCGATTGCGCGCTTTTTGACCTTGGGTTAACAGCAAAACAATACCCTGGGCGCATTCGCGGAGGTCCCGCAGGCGCGCGCGTACGCCCCGGTCTGGCACCAGTGGTAGCGGTGCCACCACCACCAGGACACCACTGTCAGGCAATCTTGCTTTCAGTGCTTTTGCAACACGTTCAAAGTCCGCTTGGCCATCAACGGCACCGAGGTCGCGCCACTCTATCCCTTCCACGCGCGGCGGCCATGGCTCTGGCGGTGTCACCATTTCATAGGCGAGGATCGAAAGCTCGCTATCAAAAGGCAAGCGTTGGCGAGCGGGAAACGGCGCATTCGCATCCGAAACATCTTCCGGTTCGTCGGCGTCGGTGACCAAAGCAACCGTTGCGGGCGGACAAATTTTATCGAGCACGCGGGCATAGGTCGCCCGGTCGGTTTGCAGGCGATAGCGTCGCCGACGAGACAAAAATACAGCCAGCGAGATACCAAAGAGCACGAGCCGGGGAACAAGACCGTAAATAAAAATCAACGCGAGCAGGAACCTCGCCCAAAGTGCTGCATCCTGCGGGGAGTCGGCGCGGCTGATTTGCGGATTGAGCTTTGCCCCACGGATCATTTCGCGGTCCGGGGTATCAATACCGAGCATGGCAGGGGCTTTGCCAAGTGCTGTCGTCACGTCTACGAATACGCTTTCATTCAAAAGCGTCGTCTCCCAGGCGAACTGGTAGGAGCGTGTGGAAAAACTGATGATAAGCGCGAAGAGCGCTGCGACCAGAAAGGCGCTCCATCCCGCATGCGAAGCAACCGCAATCAACGGTTTGATCATCGGACGCCGACTGTTTTCGGCGATGACAGTTGCCGCGGCGGCCTGTGAAAGTGGTTGCTTCAAGCGTTTTCGACCGAAAAAACGAACCGCCTCGACCGCGAAATTACCAAGCGAAATTCGCGGCCCGCGCGCCGACGACAAAACCGCGGTAAACACCCAGAACAGCAGTGCAATTGCGTTAAGCCCGAGCAGGCTCCCGAGCAACCAATACATATTGATGGTGGCACCGGCACCCGCCGGCAAGACCGCCCGAACCGCCCCCACACCCGCCATGGCGCTGAGACCGGCGATCACCAAAATCGCGATCAAAAGTCCACGATCAAACAACTGAACGGTCCGCAGCGCTGATAACGCCTCTGGAAGTCGCGCGTAGCGACCGATCAGCAGGGCCTCGGTTTCGGTCGAGCGCGAGGGAACAAAAGGGTGTTCAGGGTAAACGAGTGACAAAGGCTTGTTACCCGCCACTGGTGGATCATCCAACAGTTGGGCGCGCGCTTCTTCAAAACGGCGGAGTGCCTCGCACATCAACCGGACTCGAAACCCGCTTGGTCCGCTATCATTTGGCTGGGAAACTGCCATACTTCAGAACTTATCGCTTATCTGTTTCGCCAACCGTCTCGCTGGCCGTTTCGCCGCAATGGGTAAGGCCAACCAATATCTAAACGGTCTTTAGCCTGAATGCGGGGAGAAGGCAAAACTCGCGACAATTTGGTCGGTCGGTCAAGTGCCGCACGCGTACTCTGTTCATGTTCACGAAAACCTGCCTATATAGTTGCCAATCTGTATCGATTGATCGAAATGTCAGCGCGTTTCGTTGACATCGTTTCGCCCCTTCGAAAACCCTCTTCACATGAGATATTGAGCATTATGACCAGTCAAGACGTGCGCCTCGAACCTTCAGAAGCTCAGAGCCACACCTCGTTCGCGCTCGAACAACTCCTCGGGTATGCAAAAGCAGCTGGCGCGGCGGAGGCCGATGCCCTTCTTGTCGCAGGTGCGGATACTCAGGCGAGCATGCGCCTCGGCGAAATTGAGGGTGTTGAACGCTCCGAGACATCGGATATTGGTTTGCGTGTTCTCATAGGTCGGAAACAGGCGATCGTCTCGACGTCTGATCTCTCGCCTCATGCGCTGAAACAACTGGCTGAGCGCGCGGTGGATATGGCGCGGGCTGCTCCGGATACGCCGTATGTGGGTTTGGCCGATACGAGTGAATTGGCGCAAAGCTGGCCTCAAGATCTCGACCTTGATGATCCTCGCGATATCAGCGTCGAAGCGCTTCAAGACCTTGCAATCCGCGCCGAAGAAAGTGCGCGGGCGGTAAGCGGTGTCACAAACTCTGAAGGCGCATCAGCGAGTGCCTCCTGGAATGAGGTTGCGCTTGCCACATCGAACGGATTTTCCGGCCGTTATCGCGCCACCGGCTATAGTCTTGCCGTTTCTGTTCTCGCAGGGGACGAAACAACGGGGATGGAGCGGGATTATGACTATAGCTCGAACCGGCACTTTTCCGATCTGTTGAGCCCCGAACGCTTGGGGACGTCGGCAGGGGAGAAGGCGGTCCGGCGTCTCCATGCGAAAAAACCAAAAAGTCAGAAAACAACAGTCGTGTTCGATCCGCGGGTTGGGAACAGCTTGATTGGCCATTTGGCCGGTGCTCTGAATGGATCCTCGGTCGCGCGCGGTTCAAGCTTTCTGAAGGATGATATGGGTGAGCAGGTCCTTCCCGATGCGCTTAGCCTGATTGACG
>JBCDDR010000195.1:0-4966 GCA_039180205.1 Pseudomonadota bacterium
GGCTCTGGCCTCGATCATTCAACCGGTTATCCATGGCAAAGATGGTAGGGGCCCGACCCTCTCGATGACAGATGGGCGACCTCTCCGTCGGGCGTGGAAATGATCGTATCCGGACCCTTGAGAAGGATCACCGCGCCCGAGCGCGCCGCGGCTCTCTGAACCGCTTTTCCCCGCGCCTCAACCGTCTCAGTTTCGGGATCAATGTCTGGAAAAAGGTGTCGAAACTCGCCCGCATGAGGTGTCAGAATTGCGGCTCTGCCATCAATTATTTCAAAGAGCGCTTCGGGCTGGTCCCAGCAGGTGAGTGCATCCGCATCAAGAATTGTCGGGCGAGCTGTGGCCAGCAGGGTTTGAACCATCGCACAGGTCATGTCCCCCCGGCGAAGGTGATCGGCATGGGTCCGCGCGCCACGGCCATGGCCAGGCCCGATCAGCGTCGATGTGATGCGCGGATCGGAAAGCGCTTTTTCCAAGGCGGGCACATCATCGATTTCGGTCAGCATCAGCGATGTCACATGGTGCGCGCACTCTGAAACCGCGAGGCTTGGGGTGCCGATGGTGACGAGACCCGCACCGATACGCAGCGCAGCGCTTGCGGCAAGGCGCGCGGCACCTGTGGCCCCTGCCCCGCCCGAAAGAACCAAGCAATGCCCATGGCCATATTTGTGCGCCATCTCTGATTTTGCGAGATCGGTCCAACGCGGTCGCATAATCGATTTGAGATATGCCGACATTCTTTTCACTCGCTCCAGTCTTCGTGGTATCGTTCTGGAAAATCCGGGAAATGCAATCACCCTGGATTGAAAGGCCCGGACTAACGGCAGTCACATAAAGTCGCTTAATGTCGCCAGATATAGTGAAAGGAAATCAATATGTCCTCGATCCCGCTTTACATTGTGGCCATTGATGGCAGCGAGGCAAGCCTGCGCGCCGAAAAGAAGGCAATCGAACTTGCGAAGGTGACCGGTGCGACGGTGCGACTGTCGCATATTATACAGTGGACGGCCTACGCGCCCGTTGGTGTCGAGGGGGTTTTGATGCGACCCGTCGAAAAGGATGAAGAAGAACGACATGCGCGTGAGGAAATTCTGGAAAAAGCCAAGGCCAGAGTCGAAAGCGCCGGCGTTTCTGTTGAGACTTTTTATACCTGGGGACATCCGGCGCATGTCTTGAAAGGGCAGGCCGAAGAGCAAAAAGCCGACATGATCATCGTTGGACGGAAGGGTCGTTCCAATCTTGCGGAGATGATTATGGGGAGCGTATCGAACGGTATTGCTCATCTTGCCACGGTTCCCGTCCTGCTCGTGCCTTAGGGTGTTTAGTCCCGGCGAGCGAACCGCGATGATGCCTCCTTAACGCATGAGACGGCGCACAAATGACGAGATGTCGCACCTTATAATTCAACCTATGCGCGATTTTATTGATCAGTGACGGTGAATTAGACCTAATTTTGGAGACAATCGAGACAATCGCAACGAAAGATTAAGCATCTCAGTCGTACCGACCGGGGATATCTTTTCGTTTTGAAAGTCTGCCTATGCTTGATCTGTTTTCGAAAATATCTGTCAAAAACCGGCTTTTGGTCATCGTCGTCACGTCCGCACTGGGTCTTGGTCTGCTGGGCGGAATATTGGTGAATGCGGAATGGCAGGCGCGCGTTGGTGCTACCCGTACAATTGAGCAAGTCGGCCTCGCAGCATCGGCGAGCGCACTAGCTCATGAGCTCCAAAAAGAGCGCGGGATGAGTGCCGGGTTCATCGGGTCTGCCGGCGGTAAGGCCTTTCGCGACAATCTCGAACGCCAGCGTGGGCTTTCCAGCGCCGCTCTCCAGGATTTCCGTGACCGCGTTGCGCAAACGAATTTAGGGGAAACTCAGCGCGAATCGTTGGCAGGCATCAGCGACCAACTGGAAGCGCTCGAAGCGACTCGTGCGAAGATTTCAGTACTTGGCCTCAGCGTGCCCGAAATGGCAAAATATTACACCACCCTGATCGCCGATTTATTGGGACTGTTTTCGAACATCGGGCAATCGAGCGACAATGATGGCGTTGTTTCCCGCTCGGCCGCACTCGCGCAACTTCTCGAGGCGAAGGAACGCGCGGGGCTCGAAAGGGCGATGGGGGCAACGGGGTTTGGCGCTGGGAAATTCCCCCCTGCGATTGCCACAAAATTTGAGCGGCTCATTGCCGAGCAGTCTGCCTTTTTTTACAGCTTCCACCGGGCGGCTGCGCCTCAATTTAAGCTGCAACTGAATGAAATCCTGGAAAGCGATGTCTCGAAGAAGGTCGAAGAGCTTCGCAGCATTGCGCGCGAGAGCTTTTCAACGGGCGACACCAAGAACATCGCAGGGACGCTTTGGTTCTCGCGGATTACGGCGAAGATCAACGACCTTTACGCGCTCGAGCAGGCCATGATGAATGACCTGATGGATTTTACTGAAGCCAGCAGTCGTACGGCCACCCGCAAGGCTTTCACAACCGTTGGCGTTGTTCTCATCCTGTGCGGGTTGATCATCGGGCTCGCCTTCATTTCCTCTGCGAGTATCCGCAAACAACTCACGGTATTGATGGGCGTGACCAGAGATATCGTGAACGGTAATTCCGCGTCGGATATCCCGTATCTGGGCGATCGAACCGAATATGGGGAGTTCGCAAAGGGGCTGGATCAGTTCCGCACCTCACTTGATGAAATTGAGAAGCTCCGTGCCCAGCAACATGAGGAAGAATTGCGGATCGAAGCTGAACGGAAAGAAAGACTGGAGCAAGAACGTAACCGCGCGCACCAAGCCAAAATCGCCGAACAACTGCGTGCAACCGAACACCACAACGCGGTTACCAAAAGTCTCAATGAGCTCTCTCATTTCGTGGAGACCGAACTCGATTCAATGTTCAAGCGTATTTCCGAAGTTTCTCACCGCGCCAAGGATGGCGGCGACCGGCTCTTGGCATTTACCGATCATGTGGAAAAAAGCGTGGGCACAACACGCGATTCGGCGCAGCGTGCGTCGAGCAATTCGCTCGCGGTGGTATCCGCCGCCGAGGAACTGAGTGCCTCCATCGCCGAAATCAACACTCAGGTCGATGCTTCACAAAAAATGGTCGAAACGACAGCGAATGAAACGACGGAGATTCGCAGATCGCTTTCGGGGCTCACAGATGCCGCTGCCAAGATCGCGGGCGTCACCACATTGATTGGCGAAATTGCCGAGCAAACCAATCTTTTGGCGCTCAATGCCACAATTGAAGCCGCGCGCGCCGGTGAAGCGGGCAAAGGCTTTGCCGTGGTCGCGGCGGAGGTGAAATCGCTTGCCAATCAAACAACCAAGTCGTCGGGAGAGATCAGCGAATTTGTCTCGGATATGCAAGGGCAGGTGAAGCAGGCAGTTGCTCGGATTAGCCATATTGCTGAGCGCGTTGATGACGTATCCATGCGCAGCCAGTCGGTCTCCTCCGCAATTGTTGAGCAGTCCGCTTCAACAAACGAAATCAACCGGTCAATTCAGGTCGCGACGGAAAGCGTGGAAGAGGTCACCAACCAGGTCGAGGAAGTTGCCGAACGGACAACGAGCCTTGCGGGGTTGGGTAAGGAAATTGCTGAAATCACATTCGAAATCGAGAGCGGGATCAGCACTTTTCATCAAAATATTACAAAGATCCTTATGGAAACCCGGGAACGCTCCGACCGGCGAAAACATGGCCGTACGAACCTTGCAGCGACCCCGGAACCAGCGCAAATTCAGTCAGAAACTGATGTCCTGGATGTCTTCATCGATGATTTTTCGCTGGGAGGCCTGCACGTCCAGTTCGCCGGGAAACAAACCCCGCCGAAAGTCAACAGCCCGGTTGAACTTGTCTGGCAGTCTCAACGGATTGCGGCGCGTGTCGCATGGGTTGATGATGCGGGCATGGGTATCAATGTCTTAGACGCTGACGAGGCTGCAGATCTCGTTCATTATCTGAACTCGAAACTGGATGTCGCGGCCTGATTCCGACCGTCAGGGGGGCATGAGTTCTTCATGCCGACATGTGTCGGCTAGGCGAACACTCACCATTCTATCGGAGGTGTGAGGGCCGCGAACTGCCTTGAGAGCGAAGAATTCGTGGAGGTAAGAGTAGATACTTGGCACCGGAAATTTGGCCGCGACGGCGGCCCGGCGAACGTTCGCCGCCCTATCGGAGGCGTGAGCGCTGCGAACTGCCGTGAGAGCGAAGAAATGGTGGAGGGAGCAGGATTCGAACCTGCGTACGCAATGCGGGCAGATTTACAGTCTGCTGCCTTTAACCACTCGGCCATCCCTCCACAAACGCACCTGATTGAGCGGACACGTTGTCGGCGCGAAGCCAGAGGAAATACGTTTACACCCCAGGCAAGTCAATGCCAAATCACCGCTGCTTCGAACGCACGATCTATACCGATCAACGGGGATACCAGCCTCACCATTTTCGCGAGAAGGCCGGTTTCAGCTGCCGCGAACCAATTGGTCGCCCACGCTATTTTATGATACTTTCGAACAGCGGTGCCCCATCTCGAGGAGTAATGGATTGAAGGCAAGCTGTGCGCTGAAGGAGATACTGAATGCGATAGGGCTGAGTTTGCTGGTGGCATCACTTGCTGCGTGTGATGCAGGCGAGGTGCAGCTTCGCCTTTCGGGGCCATCGATCGCGAAGGGAACTCTTGTTGAATTTGGCGTACCCGATGGATCACAAAACCCTTCAAAAATTGAACACAGCTTTCAAGACGGCACCCTCCCCGAGATCGCCCGACAAACCTTTTCGTCTGGTATGAGTGACGTGGATATTCGAGATCACTATACCTCGGCATGTCAAAAAAACGGGTTTTCCGCGCCCAGCGATGATAGAATAAAGATTGAACCAAACCTGCTCTGTTTCCGACAGGACGAACGCGGGCTAACAAACTTCTTGATGACACTTTCCTGCACGGGCGATGCATGTTTCGTTATGTTGGA
>JBCDDR010000196.1:0-4887 GCA_039180205.1 Pseudomonadota bacterium
CGACGTTGCCGTTTAGAAATATGTTCGCGATCAATGCCGATGGGACAGATCAGCTAACACTATACGAATTTCCGACCCGGATGTCTTGGAATGACAAAACTCTGTATCGCGTTTCACAAGACAATGTTCTTTCCACCCTTCCTGGCGAAGATGAATATGTCTTAACCGCCAGTGTCAATCGCAAGATTGAAATGTGTACCTATCGGTTAAACATCTATACCGCTAAAAGACAAAAACGGCAGTGTATCGATCACGACGGCGAGTATACCTCAACCGGATATTTGGTAGATAGTGAAGGCAATTTGCGTGGCGTTTCAAATCGCAACCGAGATGATATTGAGCTTCTCGTTCGCCAAGACGGTAAATCTGAGTGGAAACAACTCCCAATTTTCGGTGAACTAAGCCGAAAAAGGATACAAGCCGAAGCCTTTTCTGATGACCCCAACAAAATTTATGTTCGATCCCGTCATGCGACAGGCCGCTTTGCCATATATACTTATGATATCACGAATGAAGCCTTTGCGAACCTTGTGTTCGGCCATGATCAATATGATGTGGAGGGCCTAATTTGGCACCCTGCCGATTATCGCCCTATTGCCGTTTCCTACATCGCCGATCGACGTCGTTTTCATTTTCTGGATGAGGACTATGAGCGCCTACACAGGCGGTTGATGGCGACGTTTCCGGATCGGACAATCGATATTCTGTCGTCCTCAGCTGATCTTGCTAAACATATCGTTATGGTGACCGGACCGGAAAGCCCCGGAGACGTTTACTATTACGACGCGCGCAAACCGATCGTCGCACTGATTTACAGCAAAAATCCAGATTTGCCGCGTGAGCATCTCGCGCCGATGGATGTTTTCAAGGTTAAGGCCCGAGATGGCGTAGAATTCACTACCTATGTCACAAAGCCGAAATCTGGGACGGCCCCTTTCCCCACGGTTATTTTACCTCACCGAAGCCCTTTTGAACGTGACGTACTGGCTTTTGACGCCTGGGCCCAATTTTTGGTGAGTCGTGGTTATGCGGTGATACAGCCGAATTATCGCGGCTCACCCGGTTATGGTGCATCTTTTGAAGATCTTGGTGTAGGCCAATGGGGTCGCGCTGTTCAAAATGATATCCTCGATGCGCACGCATTCGCTGTCAGAGAAGGCATTGCTGCATCTGACCGAATTTGCATCCTCGGGGAGTCCCTGGCTGGTCATGCCGCTTTGCTCGCGGTTGCCCGCGAACCGGATATGTTTGCCTGTGCAATCGCAATAGCCGGTATTGGCGACTTCAACCGTTTCCTCTCGACCGACAATCCGTACAAAAGTTGGCGATGGACGAGGGAAGCGTTTGTTGGCGATATGGAAAGAGATGCCGTAAGTCAAATCTCGCCAATTTCTTATGTGGATAGCTGGTCGAGGCCGACACTCTTATTTCATGCCGAAAACGATTTGATGGTTTCGCCGAAACAAACTGAACGACTTTACCGAAAGCTACGCCGCTCGAAGGTCGATGTCCGCTATGTGTCGATTGGTGATGATCAACGCCAGCTAAGGACTTCAGGCACGAAGCATAAGGTTTTGTCTCCAGAGGCTCATATGAAAATGTTCGCAGAAGCGGAGGCCTTTCTAACCCGGCATCTTGCCCCTCAATCTGGCAGCTGACAGGTGCCCAGCCGCATGATGCAGCAATAGGTTGATGACTGTTCGGCAGGTGGGATAATTTCTGTCTCCTCAATCCGAACTGATCTGTGGCGACAAAACCTGTGGGCGCACTCCGGTCTCGATGCTAGGTTCTTCGCATACGTGTTTGTATGCGAGTGAATGCCCCCATGCCCTATTCATCATTACGCGAATTTATCGACCGGCTTGAGGAGAGCGGGCGCCTCGTTCGGATTCGTGAGCCGGTATCGACCCATCTGGAAATGACCGAGATCCACACCCGTGTCATGGCCGAGGGCGGGCCCGCGCTCTTGTTCGAAAATGTCATCCGTGAAGACGGCAGCGCGAGCGATATGCCGGTGCTTGCCAACCTGTTCGGCACGGTTGAGCGCGTCGCCTGGGGGATGGACCGCGAACCCGAAGGCCTGCGCGAAGTCGGCGAAACGCTGGCTTTCTTGCGCCAGCCCGAGCCGCCCCAGGGGCTCAAGGCCGCGCTCGACATGGTGCCACTCGCCAAGACCGTTCTTGCGATGCGCCCCAAAACAGTGAGCAGGGCCCCGGTTCATGAGGTGGTTCTCACGGGTGATGATATTGATCTCGGAAAGCTCCCCATTCAGGGGTGCTGGCCGGGCGAGCCAGCGCCGCTGATCACCTGGCCGCTCATCGTCACCAAGGGTCCTGGCGACAAGCGCGAAGATGCCTTCAACCTGGGCATTTATCGTATGCAGCTGCTCGGCAAAGATAAGACCATCATGCGCTGGCTCAAGCACCGTGGCGGTGCGCAACATCATGCGCGCTGGGGCCAGGAAAAACGTGAGCCCCTGCCGGCGGCTGCGGTTTTGGGCGCTGATCCGGGGACCATCCTGGCGGCCGTCACACCGGTGCCCGATACCCTCAGCGAATATCAGTTCGCGGGGCTATTGCGCGGTAAGAAGGTTGAGCTTGTCGACTGCAAGACCGTGCCGCTCAAGGTTCCGGCGACCGCTGAGATCGTTCTCGAAGGGCATGTCTCGCTCGACGAATATGCCGATGAAGGCCCCTATGGTGACCACACGGGTTACTATAATGCGAAAGAGCCCTTTCCGGTGTTCACCGTCAGCGCGATCACCATGCGCCGCGACCCGATTTATCTTTCCACCTATACCGGGCGGCCGCCCGACGAGCCCGCTATTCTGGGCGAGGCCTTGAACGAGGTCTTCATCCCGCTCATTCAGCAGCAGTTCCCCGAGATTACCGATTTCTGGCTGCCGCCCGAAGGGTGCAGCTACCGCATTGCCGTGGTGTCGATGAAAAAGGCGTATGCGGGCCACGCCAAGCGCGTGATGATGGGGGCGTGGTCTTACCTGCGCCAGTTCATGTACACCAAGTTCGTGATCGTGGTGGATGATGACATCAACGCGCGCGACTGGAAGGACGTGATGTGGGCGGTCTCCACCCGGATGGACCCGGTGCGCGATATCGTGACGATTGAGAATACGCCGATCGATTATCTCGACTTCGCCTCCCCCGTTTCGGGGCTTGGTGGCAAGCTCGGCCTCGATGCCACCACCAAGATCGGCGGTGAAACCGCGCGCGAATGGGGCCGCGAGATCCGCATGGATGATGATGTCGTGCAGCGCGTTGATACAATGTGGGATAAGCTCGGTATCCCAGGGTCGGGTAAGGCGATCTGGTAGGGATGCCAAATCCGACATTCGAGCCGAAGACTAGAAGCTGCACACTTTTGCGGTTTTTTGATAATCGTGCCCGCTGACCAAACTGAACACCACGAGGTCAACCTTTGCGCCTCAACGTGAGAACCATCAGTTCGTTTGAGCCCTGGAATGCCCGCGAGATCCATGGAATGGTCTATTGAAAAAGTACCGCATTCGGACCCGCCCGGCATGTTTCTGAGACAATCGTACTCGGATTTTTTGCAAAACGTGACAAAGGTGCGGCAAGGCAATCCTGGCTTGTGATGTAGATTGCGTGTGGTGCATCTTCGAAGCTGACAAGCTCAACCTTGCCAAAGGCGCGCAGGATCTCGAGGCGGTCCACCGCAGCGGCATAGGGCGTTTTATTGTCAAGGGTGCCTTGCAACACCAGAACGGGTGGCATGGTTTTCGGCATCGGCAAAGGATCCGGCGCGGTATAAAGCGGAAACCCACCATTTGCCAAAAACCCCGACAATGGACTGGTAAAACCAAGCTTTGCATTTTCTGCGACCACCATCTCAGGCGTTAGATTGGGTCGGGCGTTAAATTCCGATCCCGTTATAATCGAAGTCAGCGGAATGGAAGTCTTTGCCTGCGGAAATTGCAGAATATCCGCCCAGTAGGCTTCAGCACTTTTGACTGTGTCGCCCAAAAGGGTGCCAGCGTCGGCATCCCTTGTCGATAACGCGAAAATGATGTCGGGAATGCGGTTACGCGCGCTCGGCACATCCAAGAATGTCCCAAAAAGCTGACGCAGATTGCCGTTGGGGACGCGATCCATACCCGGAATATCGATACCGGAATCAAGGTCGTTTAGCAGTTGTCGATAGATTGCCGGGGCATGTTTCCCCAAACGGCAATTGCGGTCCTCGGCACATCTTTTGAGCAGTGTCTGACCGACGCGGTCGGTGGTATGCGAGCGAAACGATATCGTGTTGAACGTATCAGTCGGAGCGGGGACAAGCGAGTCGAGCACGATGCCGTCAATCTTGGTCGTGGCGATTTTGGCATATTCCAGCACCAGCGACGTCCCGTAAGAGACGCCATAAATCAGGGTCCTCTTGTTCGAACCCAATGTCGAGATCAGAAAATCGAGATCATAGGCTGCGTTACGTTGGGTAAAGCTGCTTGAGCGTTCCAAATTGGCATAGAGCTTTCCAAAACAGGAGCCCCATTCTTCTCCGGCAAGCGCAATGCCGTCTACGCTGTCGCGTGTTTCCTCGGGCATGCATAATTTTGATGAATAGCCGGTTCCGCGGTGGTCAGGTACGACCACGTCGTAATGTGAAAACGTATCGCGAAAGAAATCGATGTCAGCGTAAAAACTGGCGCCTGATTCACCCGGCCCGCCTGCGATCAGCCATATGTCTCCCTGGTGCCGGTCCCGCGCGGGGAATTTACGCACAAAGAGCTCGATGCCTTCACCATCTGTCGCTCCATGTTCGAGTTTGACCTGCACATGGCGACATTGGCTATCAGCGAGGTTTTCATGAAAGTCCTGATCATCGCAATCGTAAAAACTGGCGCGCGTATCCTCG
>JBCDDR010000197.1:0-4877 GCA_039180205.1 Pseudomonadota bacterium
CTGACCTTCTTCCTCGGCGCATTCTTTGAACGGGGACAGGCAGATCTGCAGGCGTTCTTCACCTTCCACCCGTGGCTGTATCTGTTCCTCGCCCCCGCGCTTTCGATGCGTTTGTGGGCAGAGGATCGCCGATCGGGTGCGCTTGAATTGCTGTTGACGCTGCCGATCACGGTACCCGCTGCGGTTCTTGGCAAGTTCCTCGCCGCTTGGGCGTTTGCCGGGGTTGCGCTCCTGCTCACGTTTCCAATGTGGATTACAGTAAGCGTGCTCGGCAATCCCGATCATGGCGTCATTATTGCCAGCTATCTCGGCAGCTTTTTGATGGCCGGGGCCTATCTGGCCGTGGGTGGATGTTTATCAGCCGCAACGCGTAACCAGGTTATTGCGTTTGTTTCGACTGCATCGATTTGTTTTTTATTCACCGTCGCTGGTTTGCCGATCGTGCTCGACGCGGTGACGGCGATTGTCCCCGTACTTGGAAACTTGATCGCAGATCTCAGTTTTCTCAGTCATTTTGAAGCCATTACGCGCGGTGTGATCGATTTGCGCGATCTTTTCTTCTTCCTCAGCATGATGGTCGTGTGGCTCATCGCGACGAGCATACTTATCGATAGCAAGCGGGAGGCGGGGTGATGCCAAAGACCGAAGGCAGCGCAATGCAAAAGAGTGGCGGTACAGGGATAACGCTCCTGTTCGTCTTTGTGCTTCTCGCCATTGTACTTGTTGCATCCAACGCGGTTGTCAATGCGCTTGGCCGCCGCGCGCAGCTTGATCTCACCGAGGACCGCCTTTTCACGCTGAGCGCGGGGACCCGCGAGGTGCTCGGTTCACTCGAGGAACCGATCCACATTCGCTACTTCTTTTCCGAAACCGCATCGCGTGGCCTCACTGAAGTCAACGCCCATGCCCGTCGAGTTGAGGATCTTTTGCGAAGCTTCGACCGGGTTGGCGGGGCCAACGTCAAGCTTTCGATCATCAAGCCTGAACCAGACTCGCCGCAAGAAGATGAGGCGCTCGCGTTCGGGCTACAATCCGCGCGCAATCCAACGTCTCAAGACCTCATCTACTTCGGGGTGGTCGCTTCTGATAGCGCCGACGGCGAACGTTTGATCCCGTTTTTGGCGCCCGAACGTGAACCCTATCTTGAATATGATCTGACCAAGTTGGTCGGTGAACTCGCCCACACGGATCGTGCAAAACTCGCAATCCTGAGTGACTTGCCGCTTCAGTTTGGCCCGGGAGGAATCGCTGCAGCGATGCAGGGAAATTCCAGTCCCTATGTGATTTATCAACAGCTTCAGCAGTTTTTCGAAGTTGTCTCGTTAGATCGAAATGCGGTCAAAATCGATGAGGATGTCGATTTGCTGCTCGTGGCGCATGCCGCCAACCTTTCAACCGCCGCGCAGTATCAGATCGATCAGTATATTCTGCGTGGTGGCCGCGCGATGATCCTGGTGGACCCGTTCGCGGAGCGCGGATCGTCGATCCCCCCGGCCGAGGGCTCATTCGCAGGTATGCAGGAGCCGATCGCTGTATCGAGCAATCTGGAGGCGCTGTTTTCCGCCTGGGGGGTTTCCTATGACCCTGACCGGATCGTTGCGGACTTCAACCAGGCCCAGCAGGTAAGCTTTGGTGGTCAGGGCCGCGCCCCTCACCTCGTCGAATATCTGCCCTGGATCGGTGTGAACCCCGATCATGTCAGCAAAAACGATATCATTACCGCCAATCTGGAGTTGGTAAATGTCGCGAGTGCGGGAGCACTCTTGCCTTTGCCGAACGCCGACAGCGCGGACGACGGTGCCGCCGAAAACGCAAAGGTATGGCCTGGCGGCGATCGACCGGCGTTTGAGCCCCTTTTGCAGTCCTCCAATGTTGCGGCCCTGATCGATCGCGCGCCGCTCCAAGGCAACCCGGATCCCGACGCACTTTTACGCGATACCAAACCGACCGGTGCCCAATATACGCTTGCGGCACGCTTGCGCGGCCCTGCCCAGAGTGCGTTTCCCGATGGCCCGCCTAAAGGTATCGAAGCGGCTGCTGAAGGGAGTGGGTCGGCGCATCTTTCAAAGTCCGCAAGCGATATCAACGTGGTGATTGTAGCCGACGCCGATTTAATTGAGGATGATTTCTGGGCGCAGAAACGGCGTGCGCTTGGTGAGTTGCTTGTGATTCCTTTCGCCGATAATGGGCAGTTTCTGATCAACGCGCTTGATAATCTCTCGGGCAGTGATGCACTGATTTCGCTTCGGTCGCGGGGAACCGCCCGCAGGCCGTTCACATTGATTGAGGCGCTTGAACGCGAGGCATCCGCAAAGTCGCGCGATGAGCTTAACCGGCTCGAAGCAGAGCGATCGGCAAGCGAGAAGCGGATTGCTGCCCTCGAAGGTGAAGGCAATGATGGCCGGGTATTTTCGCCTCAGCAGCTTGCTGAACTCGATCGTGCGCGGGCCCAGGTCCTGGAAACCCGCAAGCGTCTTCGTGAGGTGCGGCGTAATTTGCGCGCCGATGTGGAAACGCTAAAGCAGCAGGTCATTGCGATCAATATTGCGGGCGTCCCGCTGCTCCTTGCCATCGGGGTTGGCGCTTGGGGATTGATCCGTCGATCACGCCGTCGCGCCGTATAACTATATGATTATAAAGATAAAACGAAGATGAGGACGTAAATGCCGAAGCGCGGACTCCTTATATTACTTCTGTTAGCGGTTGGCTTGAGCGGTGCAGCCTTCTGGTTGTCACAGGGGTCTTCGCAGCCAGTCGATAGCGTGCGCGGACCTTTGTTCCCCGGTCTTGCGAACGAACTTGCAGCTGTCACTCAAATTGAGATCAAGGATGGCGGCAAACGCGAGCTTAAGTTCACGCTTGCTGATGACCGCTGGGTCGTTCCGGCGCTTGCAAATGCCCCTGTGAAAACCGAAGAGGTGCGCACGCTTCTGTTGGGGCTCATCCGCGCTGAACGTGTCGAACGAAAAACGAGCAAATCGGATCGATTTGATGCGCTCGGTCTCGACCCCGCGACGGCAAAAAGTCTGGTGTTGAAAGCAGCTGACGGCGAAGTCGTTTCCTCCGTTTTGATCGGATCAGTCGCGAGAGGTGGCGAAAACCGCCGGTATGTCAAACGCGAGGATGAGGCGAACGCATTTACGGTCGATAATGTCTCGCCAGTAACAGCGGACCCGAGCAGTTGGGTCGATCTCAGTCTCCCGAACATTTCGTCGACCCGGCTCAAGTCGATTGAGACGGAGCTCGCTGATCTTGGTCCGGTGCGCCTCGAAAAACGGCTGGCGGGCGATATTGTTCTCCATATCAATGAGACGGAGACGCCGGCGCCCCCCTCTGCGCGTGAACGGTTTGATGCCTATGGGTTCTGGCAGTTCAGCTCGGTCCAGCCGAGGGAAGACGTTGACTTTTCCGGTGCGCAAAAAATCACGTTAACGACTTATGATGGTTTGGTGCTCGTTCTCGACCTCGCAGCTGTTCCTTTCACACCGGAAGACGAGCGCCCAGGCGAAGAGCGTCACTGGGTCCGCATGAAGATCGCAGAGGCGGAGATTGCCGATGATGCCGTAATGCCTGATGCACCCGCGGATCTTGCGGCTGAGCGGGCCAAACTTGCTGAGCTTGAACGCTTTGCCTTTGAGATATCGGCGTTTCAGGCAAACCGTATGACACTCACGGCTGAAGACGTGACTGTAGCAAACGAAACAACCCCCGTGGATGAGACGGAAGAGGAGACGATTGAACCATGACTGAGGCCCAAACAACCCTCGAAAACGGCGAAACCTTTCAATTCCAGTCGGAGGTTAGCCGACTGCTCCATTTGATGGTCAATGCGGTTTATTCCGAGCGCGAAGTTTTCCTGCGCGAGCTCATCTCAAACGCCTCGGATGCCTGTGATAAGCGCCGCTACGAGGCGCTCACCGATGATTCGCTGACCCCTGAGGATGGTGCCTATGCGATTGATATTCAGATCGATAAAGACGCCAAAACACTGACGATTATCGACAATGGGATCGGCATGACCCGCGAAGAGCTGATCGATAACCTCGGCACCATCGCGCGCTCAGGGACGGCCGAGTTCATGGCGAAATCAAAGAAAGAGGGGACGCAGGCCGCCGATCTCATTGGACAGTTTGGGGTTGGGTTTTATTCTGCTTTCATGGTTGCCAGCGAGGTTGTGGTCACAAGCCGCCGGGCTGGTCACGACACCGCTTTCCAATGGACCAGTGAGGGAACCGGCGAGTATGCAATTGCAGCCGTGGGCGATGATGCCCCGGTTGGCACACGCATTGAGTTGAAAATCAAATCGGAGGCGGAAGAGTTTATCGACCCAACAAGGCTCAAGTCAGTCATCCGCACCTACTCCGATCATATCGCCATCCCGATCCGCCTCCACGGCGGGGAGGATGGCCCCGAAACCGTCAATTCGGCTTCCGCGATTTGGCTACGTCCGAAGTCCGAGATCGAACCGGCGCAGCTGACCGAATTCTACCACCATGTTTCGGGTGCGATGGACGACCCCGCGCTTCACATTCATGTCCGCGCGGAAGGGCGTATTGAATATGCTGCGCTGTTATTTGTGCCGGGTCAGGCACCGTTTGATCTCTTTAATCCTGAGCGCCACTCGCGCCTCAAGCTCTATGTTCGGCGCGTCTACATCACCGACGACTGCCGCGATCTGCTGCCGGGATACCTGCGCTTTGCCCGCGGGGTGGTCGATAGCCAGGATCTCCCCCTCAATATCTCGCGCGAGATGCTGCAAAACAATCCAGTGGTCGGGGCGATCCAGAAAGCACTGACCACAAAGCTTTTGGCGGAGCTTTCGAAAACGGCTGAGAAAGACCCGGAGAGCTATTCGAAGATTTGGGACAACTTCGGCA
>JBCDDR010000198.1:0-4845 GCA_039180205.1 Pseudomonadota bacterium
ATGCGCGGCATGTGGGTGTCGCATTGCCTGGCAGGGTTCGGCTGGAAAACTTTTATGTGCCCGCGGGTGGCGATATTCCCGATGCCGGGGTGAATGAGAAATTTGCGCACAAGCTTCAGTTTTTCGACGAAATGATCAACTGGTCGGATCAGATTTCAGCGCCGAGCATCCTTGTCGGCGATCTCAATGTCGCCCCTCTGCCTGAAGATGTGTGGGACCATAAGGCGCTTTTGAAGGTCGTGTCGCATACCCCCATTGAGGTGGAAAAGATGGATCAGTTGATGGGTGCGCACAGCTGGCACGACCCGGTTCGCGCGCAGGCAGGCGATGATGCGAAACTCTTCAGCTGGTGGAGTTATCGGGCCCGCGATTGGGAGGCCTCGGATCGTGGTCGCCGGTTAGACCATGTGTGGGTGAGCCCATCGCTAAAAAAGGCGGTTCAACGGACCGAGGTGCTGAAGCCAGTACGCGGATGGGAAAAGCCATCCGATCATGCGCCGATTATCGCCGACTTCGAAATTTAGGCACCGATGACCAAAGCTGCTGAGAACGCACCCTTGCCAGACTTTTCCCGCGAAGCTGGGCTTATGGCAACAACGGGTGGGCTGGTTGCCGGTGTTGATGAGGTTGGACGAGGCGCGCTTGCGGGGCCCGTGGTGGCCGCAGCGGTTGTTTTTGCGGAAACCCCGAAAATCAGTGGCATTCGCGATTCAAAAAGATTGACCGTCAGGCGGCGGGAAGCGCTTGCCGCCGAGATCCATCAATGTGCGCATGTGGCGATTGTTGAGGTTGATGTGGCCACCATCGACAAGATTAACATCCGTCAAGCGAGTTTACTTGCGATGACCCGCGCCCTGATCGAACTGCCAGTACGGCCCGCGCATGCGCTCGTCGATGGGAATGTCGCTTGCGAAGCGCCTTGCCCGGTGACGACTGTGATCAAAGGTGATGATCGATCGCTTTCGATTGCGGCGGCGTCCATTGTGGCAAAGGTTCATCGTGATGAGCTGATGGTTGAGCTCGACCGTGCATACCCTTCGTTTGGCTGGGCGCGGAATAAAGGATATGCAAGCCTGCAACACCGTGACGAGTTAGCAACAGTTGGCCCGACAATCCACCACCGGATGAGTTTTGCGCCCGCCCGCAATGCGCAGCATATTTTGAATTTAGGCTGATCAGTCGCATCATATTGCGGATTTACACACACTATCCCCAACCTGTTGTGGTTAGCATGATTTTAGGACTCCTGAATAAGCCTTTGATTCCCCAGTGAAAAATGATTGACGCTCTGTCCGCGCTGACTCATGATTCAGCCCTGTGGATATCTCAAGGGGTGAAAATCATGGCACAAGCGTCTCAGACTTTGCCGGTCGATCAGATCATAAAAGGCGATTGCGTGGATGTCATGCGATCGTTTCCTGACGCATCGGTCGATATGATCTTTGCCGATCCACCCTATAATCTTCAGCTCCGCGATACGCTGCTTCGCCCCGACAACTCGAAAGTCGATGCGGTCACCGATGGCTGGGATCAATTCTCATCGCTCGACGCCTATGATGATTTCAGCATGGCATGGCTTAAAGAGACACGGCGGGTGTTGAAACCTTCGGGCGGGCTTTGGGTGATCGGGAGTTATCACAACATTTTCCGCATCGGGCGCGTTTTGCAGGATCTGGGGTTCTGGATTTTGAACGACATTATCTGGCGCAAAACAAACCCAATGCCCAACTTTCGCGGGCGGCGGCTCACGAATGCGCATGAAACGCTGATCTGGTGCGCGCGGTCGGAAGAGGAACGTCGCTATGTATTTAATTATGACGCGACGAAATCGTTGAATGACGGCGTTCAAATGCGATCTGATTGGGAAATCCCGATTTGTGCTGGCAAAGAACGCATCCGCATTGACGGCGAAAAAGCGCATTCGACCCAGAAGCCCGAGGCCTTACTTCATCGGGTTTTGGTCACGGGGAGCCGCGAAGGCGATATCATCCTCGACCCGTTCCTGGGATCGGGCACAACGGGGGCGGTTGCCAAGCGGCTCGGTCGCCACTTCATCGGGATCGAGCGCGAGGAGGTGTACATTAATGTCGCGTCTGAACGCATCAAGGCCATCGAAACCGTCGATGCGGACGGGCGCGATATCACGCCGACAAAGCGCTCCGAACCGCGTGTGCCCTTCGGCCGGCTGGTTGAACAGGGCCTGGTGCCGGCCGGCGCGAAGCTTTATTCGCCCAACCGCCGTCATGCCGCCAAGGTGAGAGCGGATGGTTCGCTGATCACACACGATGCAAGTGGATCCATCCATCAGATCGGGGCGCATGTCCAAAAACTGCCCGCGTGTAATGGTTGGACCTATTGGTGTGTGGAAACCGAAGGCCAGCTCGTACCGATTGATCTCTTTCGCCAAAAAATCCGCGCGCAGATGAAATCCAGCTAGCCCACTATTTGACCGCCTGATCGCTTAAGGCATCGAGCGTCGCGGCAACCTTAGCCATCACGGGCTCGACCCCTTCGGCCTGGTGGCGCGAGGCGAGAAACTCAATGTCATAATAAGCGAGGTAGGCGAGGCCGTCGCGCTCAAAGACAAGCGCTTTGAGCGGCAGATCAATCCCCATCGTGGCGGCGGCGGCCATCATCGGGGTGCCAGCGGCCGGATTACCGAAAATCAAAACTTCGGTCGGCGGGAGCGATTTTCCCACCTTTTCAGCACCAGCAGCGTGATCGACCCGCGCGAAAACGGTGAGGCCTTTTTCATGTACGATCGAGTGGAAGCGGTCCATCGTCTCTTTCGCGGGATACTTACTTTCCTTGATAATCATACCCTGAGGTAAAAACATACCCTGTGCCATAGCGCTCGCGCCTCCGATGGTGATGAACAGTGCCAAAATCGCAAGAACGGCAAAACGGGACCAGTTACGCATCGATCAGTCTCCTCGAAACCCGGGGTGAATTGGTGTGCTGCTCAGCGAGGCTGCGGTCAAGTGAGCCGTACGGTCGCCCAGAAGCTCGTCAAAATCAGGTCGTCATGGAAATCCGCCACTTCATCGCGTGAGTATATTGCGGATGCCGCAATCGCATCAATATCCGAGTGAACACGCCAGCAACACGATCGGGTGAGTGCCCAAAGTGGGACAATCTTTCAAACCGCTGATCGGTGCCTGGCTGGACACATATTGTGCTGAGTCTACCGCTTGGGGAGGTTGATTTCGATGAGCCCTATACACCTAATACACCAAGCGGGATAAAAAGTTTTATTATAAAACAATTGGTTAGCACAATTTGCAAGTTGTATTGCCTTTTTAGTGTTGTATTGTAGTAATACACCATTATATAAGCTTCATCAGGACGACGAGACAAGGTGACGACAAAGGAAACACACTCTTACCAAGCGCACCTTTTCCAGAATGTCCCGACAGTTGCTTGAGTGAACGGGGAGACAGGTTGATCTCCCGCCCGCCTGAAAAGAGCGGACCTCAATGAAGAGAGACACATTGGCCAAATGGCCAGACAAAGGAGAGAGATGATGTTTGCAGTGAATGCACAAGAGCGGACCCACAATCCCCTTCCCAATGCACGTGCCGGTGCCCTTGTTGGCAACCTGGATAGCGATCTTGTGGCACGCAGCCGCCGTCGGTATCGCCGCGCACGCCGCTAATCCACAACGAAACCAAAAGCCAAATCGAAACCCATTTGACAAAAAGCGAGATTGACCATGTTTACCACGACCCAGAATTCAGCCGTTTCCGCACCAACTTCGGCACTGATCGGCGGCCACACCAGCGATAGCTTTGTCGCCCGCAGCCGTCGCCGGGCCCGGCGCGCACGGCGCTAAGATCGCGATCCTAGACATACTGTTCCCTGGAACTGATGGCGAAAATTGCAGGAGAGGGGCGACCAACTCCTGCAGGCCGACCTGACTTCCCTGACGAGGTCTTTCGCCACAGAGCCAACCTGAAGGCCCGTTTTCGATAAACGCCATACCGCCATCCCAAGCGATGAAGGGTACACCATGTTCCCTGGTGGTCGTTCCCGAGCCCTGCTTGGCGTTTGAAAACGGGCCTTCTTTTTTTAAGATGCTGTTTTGGAGGTCCCGATGGCACGCTTAATCATGATCGCCGTTGGTATCGGCTGTCTTCTTGGGGCTTGCATCCCCAATCCTTGTGCCCAAAGATCGGTGGTAGATGTTGCGTCCTTAGCCAGCCAAATTCAGGCTGAACCATAACGGTCTTCGAGACCAACATCATCGATCGAAAGCCAGATTGGATCTTTGATCTCTTTCAAAAAGTCTCGATGCGCGGCTATGTCTTGATCAGACGCGACGAAGCTGCGTGGTTCGCGATATGGCCGATCGATTTTGACACGCGTCTCACTTTGTTCAGCCGTCAGCAGCAGCGCCTTTTGCCGACCCCCCATCAGCTCAAGATAGACTTCGGCCAGAATTTCAGAATCGAGCAATGCGCCATGCTTTTCGCGCGCACTCAAATCGACCTGAAACCGATTGGCAAGCGCATCTAACGAAACTCGTGCGCCTGGAAACTGGCGACGGGCAATCACCAGCGTATCGATAACCTCGTTCGAGAGGTTTGATCGTTCGAGGCGTTTTAACTCAGCATTTAAGAAATCGATATCAAATCCGGCATTATGAGCAATCAAAGGGGCATCATCGACGAATGCTAAAAAATCATCGATCACGTCGCGAATAATCGGCTTATCGGCGAGCAATTCGTCAGAAAGCCCGTGGATCTCGAACGCGTTTTGCGGCATCCGCATTTCGGGATTGATATAGCTCTGAAAGGTTTTGCCGGTGGGGAGGAGATTGAAGAGTTCGACACACCCAATCTCGAC
>JBCDDR010000199.1:0-4821 GCA_039180205.1 Pseudomonadota bacterium
ACCCTGGTGTCAAAGAATGATGCGGGTGGACGTGTGCAGCGCACCGCGATAAGCCCGACGATATGCGGGTCAAACTCACGATAGAATATGATGGGCGGGGTCTTGTCGGGTGGCAACGACAGGACAATGGCCCTTCGGTGCAAGCCGCGCTGGAAGATGCGGTGATGAAGCTGGAGCCCGAGCACCGCGCCGTTTATGGCGCGGGCCGCACCGATGCGGGTGTCCATGCGCGCGCGATGGTGGCGCATGTTGATATCACCCGCGATATGGCGGCGGAAAAGCTTGCCCCCGCGCTCAACTATCATCTGCGTCCACGGCCGATTTCGGTTCTGCATAGCGAAGAGGTGCCGGGCGATTTTCATGCCCGTTTCTCGGCAACGAAACGACATTATCGCTATCAGATCATCAATCGGCGCGGCCCGCTCGCACTCGAAGCAGGGCTTGCCTGGCTGGTTCCACACCCGCTCGATGCCGAGGCGATGCATGACGCGGCGCAACGCCTGGTCGGACGGCATGATTTCACCACCTTTCGCCATGCCCATTGTCAGGCGAAGGATCCTGTAAAAACGCTCGATTACCTACGTGTGGGCCGCTTGGGCGAAAGGATATTGGTCGAAACCGGCGCGCGTTCTTTTTTACACCATCAGGTGCGTTCCATGGTTGGCTGCCTGGCGCTTGTCGGCCAAGGGCGTTGGTCTGCGGATGATCTCAAAGCTGCGCATGATGCGGCAGACCGCTCTCGGCTCGGTCTTAATGCCCCACCCGACGGACTTTATTTCACCGGGGTTGATTATCCAGACACATTGGCGGCGAAATAATCGGTCAGAACCCGCCGATAAATTGCGGTCAGCCGGGTCAAGTCATCCAAACGAACACGCTCATCGACCTTGTGCATGGTGGCACCGACCAGACCAAATTCCACCACCGGGCAATGCGCCTGAATAAAGCGTGCGTCCGACGTGCCGCCACTTGTTGAAAACTCTGGCGTACGGCCGGTTTCCGCCGCAACAGCGCGCGCTACCAGGTCGGGAAACGGGCCGGGCGGGGTTAAAAAGGCTTCCCCCGAAATGACCGGATTGAGCACATAATCATCCGTGATCGGCTTGATCTCGCGGTACAGCCACTCAATCAGGCCCTGCCCCGTATGAAGGTCGTTGAAGCGAATGTTGAGCCGGGCGTGCGCCGCTCCGGGGATCACATTCGTTGTCGGATTGCCGACATCAATTGTTGTGAATTCGAGGTTGGACGGCTGAAAATGCGGCGTACCTTCATCAAGCGTCTGCGCGGATAGGTGGGCAACAACCTTTGCCAATACTGGGATCGGGTTGGACGCACGATGCGGATAGGCGACATGCCCCTGTGTGCCGTTGATGGTGAGATCGACATTGACACTTCCGCGGCGCCCGATCTTGATCATATCACCGAGCGCTTCCGGGTTTGTCGGTTCGCCCACCAGGCAATGGTCGATCTGTTCGCCACGGCTTTCCAACCATTCGAGCATTTTGACGGTGCCGTTGATCGCGGGACCTTCCTCATCGCCGGTGATCAAAAGACTGACCGACCCCTCACCAGCCGGTCCCTCAAGCATCTGCGCGACCGCAGAGACAAAGGCGGCGATAGCCCCCTTCATGTCGACAGCCCCGCGCCCGCGCAGCGCATTCCCGTCAATCGTCGGGGTAAAGGGTGGCGACGACCATGCCGTTTCTGGACCTGGCGGCACCACATCGGTATGGCCCGCAAAACAAAAATGTGGCGTTCCCGTGCCGCGCCGTGCATAAAGGTTGTTCACCGGCGGTGTGTTCTCGGCAGAAAAGTCTAGCCGGTGACAGACGAACCCCAGCGGTTCCAGCCAGCTTTGCAAAAGGTCAAGCGCACCGCCCTCGTGCGGGGTCACACTTGGGCAGCTGATCAATGCACGGGTACGTTCAAGGACGTCAGACGACATCGTCACGGTCACGTAGGAGTTCATTGATCGAGACTTTGCCCCGCGTGCGCGCATCGACGCGTTTTACGATCACCGCGCAATAGAGCGATGGTCCCGGCGACCCATCAGGCAGCGGCTTACCGGGTAGATTGCCCGATACCACCACCGAATACGCGGGAACACGCCCCATGAAAATTTCACCTGTTGCGCGATCGATAATCTTGGTGGAAGCCCCCAGATAAACCCCCATCGAAAGCACCGCGCCCTCTTCAACAATCACGCCTTCGGCGACTTCCGCACGCGCGCCAATGAAAACATTATCTTCAATGATCACTGGTGCGGCCTGCAAAGGCTCAAGCACACCGCCGATCCCGGCACCGCCGGAAATATGTACATTCTTGCCGATTTGCGCACACGACCCCACAGTCGCCCACGTGTCGATCATCGCACCGGAATCCACATAGGCGCCAAGGTTGACGAAGCTCGGCATCAAAACCACGCTTGGTGCGATATAAGCGCTATGGCGCACGATCGCCCCCGGCACCGCACGAAATCCTGCGGCATCAAATTCGGTCTGGGTCCAGCCGACAAACTTCGATGGGACCTTGTCGTACCAGGTCGCCCCCCCGGGTCCACCGTCGATTGAGCCCATCGGGTTCAACCGAAACGACAGAAGCACGGCTTTCTTGAGCCATTCATGAACACGCCAGCTGCCCTCTTGTTTGTCCGCAACACGCAAACGACCGCTATCCAGCCCGGCGAGCGCCTCCTTCACGGCAGCGCGCACAGGGCCATCGGTTTCAGGGGTCAAACCATCGCGGGCATCCCAGGCGGCTTCAATAATCGCTTGTAAACTCATTCGTCGGGGGATCCTTTGACACCTTGATCAACCACATCAGCCAGAAACGCTTCGAGCGAGCGCGTGCGGTGGTGGACATAATGCTGATCGGCGCCTTTTGCGCCCCAGTCACTGCCGGTGTCAATCCAGATTGTGGCCATGCCCATCTCGTGTGCCGGGGCGAGGTTTCGCGCCATATCCTCGACCATGACCGCATTCTGAGGGTTGACGTCGAAACGCTCAACAAAGCGCTCATAGCTCAGGGGTTGAGGTTTGGGTTCATAGTCGCCCGCTGCGATATCAAAAACCCCGTCGAAATGCGCCGCGATTCCGATCTGATCTAGCAGGCGTTCGGCGTGGCGCTCCGATCCGTTGGTGTAAACGAGCTTTCGCCCGGGAAGGGCGGCAAGAAGCGCATTTAATTCGGCATTCCGGGCGATATCCGAGATATCGATGTCATGGACATAATCCAGAAACGATTTTGGCGCGACACCATGCCGTTCCATCAGTCCCTTCAGCGTTGTGCCGTAGGCGAAAAAATAGTCTTTCTGAAGTTTGCGCGCCTCGGGACCCGGCAGATCAAACAGCTCTGCAATAAACCGCTCCATACGAACATCAATCCGGTCAAACAACCGGCTTTCGGCAGGATAGAGCGTGTTGTCGAGGTCAAAGACCCAGGTTTCGCGCGCATGAAGCATGTAATGGGTTTCCAGCAAAGGGGATCGATTGGCAGCACCCGAAAGCGCCGCTCGCATGACCTAGAGCGAAAAGCCCGTTTTGGCAATTGATGCGCGATGCGCGCCTTTGGAGCCCGCCTTTTCTTATGATGAGCTCAGTTATTCAGACGTTTCAATGGGGTGACGAAAGACATGTGCCTGTTCTGAAAACAATGTCACCAGTCCATCATAAGCCGCCCGAATGCGCGCAGACCGCCGGACATCGGGATGGCTGATCAACCACATGGGTGCCGATAAATCCGTCGTTTCGGGAAGTAACCGCACAAGACTTGGAAAATCCTGGGCCGAGATTGCTGAATGCAGCCCGATACCAAAACCACTTGCCGTTGCGGAAATGAGCGCGCGCAAATGATTGCTCCGAAACACTGCGCGGGGTTCATACCGGATGATCGCGGGCCAGGCCTTGCAGATCGCATCATAAATCGGTCCTTCGGGAAAAACAAAATCATGATTGTCGAGCTCGGACATTGTCTTTGGCGTGCCGTGCGCTTCAAGATAAGTGGGACTGGCATAGATACCGAAGTCAAAAGTGCCCACTTTCCGAGCGATGAGATCATTTTGCATCGGACGCACCATGCGAATCGCGATATCAGCCTCGCGCCGGACGAGATCGGCAAGGCCATAACTCACACTGATTTCGAGTTTAATTTCAGGATAGCATTTGTGGAACTGTCGCAAATGGTCAACCAGCCACCGCCCGCCCAAACTCTCTAAAACTGAAATGCGAACGGTCCCCGTGAGGCTTGGATCCTGCCCGGTTGACAGACGCGCAAAGTCGGCAGCCCCGCGCTCCATCGTCTCGGCCGATGTCAGCGCCGCCTCGCCCGCGTTGGTCAGTGTCAACCCGCGCCGCCCGCGGATAAATAACTGTGTGGAGAGACTTTCTTCTAACTGATCGAGCCGGCGACTGAGCGTCGGCTGCGAGAGTTTGAGCGACTTCGCCGCATCTGAAAGCGTGCCCGCCCGGGCAGCTGCCAAAAAAATACGCACATCACTCCATTCGGGTGCAGCAGACATTTTTGCATCCTTTCAGCGATTTCCCGAAGCAGTCTAAACGTCAGGTCTCGATATAGATATACATTTTTGCATGGATAATATCAAAAAACTTCGATTGCCATTCATTTCGTTTGGTCACATCTTCCAGTCAACGCCCGACATGACATAGATCAATTCGGGCACGGAAATCAGCATTATGCTGCAACGCAATAAACAGCCTTTGACTTGTTTTCGTTGGATGACTCTTTTTTGAAAGGACTTACATCATGGCTCAAAATATGAAAATCGCAGGCGTTATTGTGACTGCCCTAATGGTTACAGGCGTC
>JBCDDR010000200.1:0-4812 GCA_039180205.1 Pseudomonadota bacterium
ATTTTGCGCAACGTCACTTGCCGAGGTTGGCGAAAGCGAAGCGTGCGCCGCTGTGAGGGCGGGGCCATCGTTGAGCCCATCACCAACCATGAGCACGGTTTTCCCGCTGGCGGTCAGCGCTTCGATATGCTCGATTTTCTCGGCAGGCGATACCCCCGCTCGCCAGGTTTCGATGCCCAGCGCGTCTGCGACCGCGCCCACAGGGCCGCTTCGATCCCCCGACAAAAGTTCGATACCTAGACCAAGCGCCTTGAGCGAGGCAATCGTCTGTGCGGCATCACTACGCGGCGGATCGCGGAAGCCGATACGCAGAGGCGGACCATCCCCTCGACGATACCAGATTTCAGGCCCGTCCTCGTTTTGATGTGCGGTATCCTGGCGCATGTCAGCCCCGACAAATCGAGCGTTCCCAAGCTTCACGATACGACCATCGAGTTGACCACGGATCCCCTGGCCCGAAATTTCTTCGATCAATGTCACCCCAGCGAGCCCAAGGACGCCATAACGTTGTTCAATCGAAGTCGCAAACGTACGGGCGAGCGGGTGGTGGCTCGCGCCGGCGAGTGCGGCGGCAACAATTTCGTCATCAGAGTTAAGCTCGTGCGGTAAGACCTCGAGCTTGTCGCCCGTCAAGGTGCCTGTCTTATCGAAGACGACGTGATCAATCTCCGCAAGCCGCTCAAGGGCATCGCCATTCTTCATGATCATACCCGATTTGAGGAACCGGCCGGAGACCACCACCTGCACAACGGGGACGGCGAGGCCAAGAGCACACGGGCACGTCACGATCAAAACGGCAACAGCGGCCATCAATCCCGTATACCAATCAAACCCGGCAACCATCCATCCGGCGAACGTCGCCGCCGCCAGCAGATGAACCCCCGGTGCATAATATCTCACCAGACGGTCGGCGAGCTGAACATACGCGCTCTTTTTCTGTTCAGCAGCTTCCATCAGACCGACGATTTCGGCAAGCAGGCTTTCGTCATCGCGGGCGCTGACCTCAACTTTGAGCGCGGCGCCCTGATTGAGCGTACCGGCGAACACTTTGTCTCCCAGACGTACTGACTGAGGGGTCGTTTCGCCTGAGATTAAAGACGCATCAATATGGCTTTCACCATCAATCACCACGCCGTCGGCGGGTAGCCGCATACCCTGAGGTGCGAGCACAATCATGCCCGGCTCAAGCTCTCTGGCGTCCATGGGTTCGCGGCGACCATCCTGGGTCAGAACCAGGGCTTCAGTCGCGCGCAGGTTAAGTAAATTCTGGGCCGCCTCGGAAGCACGTCCGCGCATCCGTTGGTCGAGAAACCGACCGATCAACAGGAAAAACAGCAGCGAAACACTGGCATCGAAATAAACATGCGCATCGCCGCGCATTGTTTGCATGAGTGAGGCCGCCGCCGCGAGGATAACGGCAAGCGCAATCGGTACATCCATATTCATCTGGCCGCGCTGAAGCGCGCCGATTGCCGATCGATAAAAGGGGCGCCCGGCATAGACCACGGCCGGAAGCGCAATGGCGGCAGAAATCCAATGAAACAGCGTGCGCGTTGTCTCGGTCATGTCTGAAACGAGCCCAGCCCATACCCCGACTGAGAGCAGCATGATATTCGCGGCCGCAAAGCCCGACACCCCCATCGCCTTTAACAGCTCGCGTTCGCGGGTCTGGTCCCCCTCGCTCAAAAGGCGCACATCAAAGGGGGCGGCGTCAAAACCGACCGCTTCCAATGCATCGATCATATCGGTGGGGCGGACCGAGGTCGCGTCATAGTCGACGGTCAGGCGTTTCGTAGAAAGGTTCGCGCGGGCGTCGGACACGCCTTCAAGCTTTTTCAAAGCCCGTTCGGTTTTATTGAGGCACCCGGCGCAATGCATACCAGGGACAACGAATTGCGCCATCGTGACACTGGTTGCTTTCTGGTCCGCCATGAGCATCCTTATCTTGACATCACGTCTTCATATCACAACCCATCAACCGGATCGGCAATTGGGAGGTGGTCCCATGGCGTTTCGATCCATTGAAAGGGTCCTGCCCCTCGTTCAGCCCGCGCTATTCGATAATTACGATATCTTCATACCGGAAGGCGGGCGCCGCACTCGGCTCAGTCGCTTCACTCTGGGTCTCAATGACAAGTCGCCATTGGCCAAGCTGCGCCAACTCCACCACGCCAACATACGTCCCACTCACACTCTCATTCAATGTGACACGTTCGTCCAATCCACGTGTGGCGGGTCGAAAAAATGTCGCAACAAGCGGTTGACCGCTGACACCTGCCCCCGTTGCTTCACGCAGGTTGAAGGTGAGGGCGACCGTGCGGCGCGATGCACCATTGAGCGAAGGGGTAATTTCAAAATCAGCATCGGCCTTCCAGCCAAGTGCCGCCTGGCGTCTCGCGGCTTCAATCTTTTGGTTGTAGGCGAGGCCTTCGCGATAGGCATCATCGCTCACCGTTCCAGGGTGTGTCTTGAGGCTCCAATAGATCAGTGCGACATCCGCACTCAACATGATCGCAAAAAACAGGATCAAACCCAGGAAAACCTGGCGTCCGGTGATTGGTGTCGAAAATAGCCCCATGGTTCTCATGGTCCTCGGAATGTCGTGGTTTTCGTGATCGCTTTGGTTTCATTCTCCGCCAAAACTTCAAAAGTGAGGTTTGCCGAACCGTTATTGAGTTGCGCTAAGTCGTCTCGCGAGAGCGACACGAACAGTTTGACAGTTTGAGCATTGTCCTGGGGCGCTGTGACAAAGACGGTATCGGTTTCACCACTCAGCGGGTTTGTCAGTCGTGCACCGGCGAGCCCCGTGACGGTAACCGCGAAGCGTCGTTCGCGATAGGCCTTATTCAAAATCCGAAGTGTGTAGCCATTGCGTACCGAGCCATCAGAGAGGGTTACGAAAATCGGATTGCGCTCTTTCTGGATTGAAATATCAACATCGGCGCGGGTGATCAGCCCGGTCAGCATGATGACACCGATAATCGCGATCAGCGTTGAATAGAGGACAGTTCGTGGACGGATCAGTTTGACCTGAGGCTTTTCTTGGCCTGCAACGCGCGCTTGCGCATGCTTGATCGTTTCATAGCCAATCAATCCGCGCGGGCGGTCGATTTTATCCATCACATCGTCACACGCATCAATGCAAAGCGCACATTGGATACATTCGAGCTGGTTCCCGTCACGGATATCAATCCCCATAGGGCAAACGGCAACACATTGGTTGCAGTCGATACAATCGCCGCGCGTATCAAAATCCTGGCTGCGTTTGAGCGCGCCGCGCGGTTCGCCTCGGTCGACTTTATAGCTGACCAGATAGCTGTTCTCATCAAACATCGCGCCCTGGATGCGCGGCCACGGGCACATGAATGTACACACCTGTTCGCGTGCGAGGCCGCCCAACATATAGGTGGTTGCGGTAAACACCGCGATTGAGACATAGGCGGTCGGCGCTGCCGTGCCGTCAATCAGTTGCATCGCGAGTTCAGGGGCGTTCGCGAAGTAGAAAACCCAGGCACCCCCGGTGGCTACGCCGATCAAAAGCCAGATACTATGTTTGCTGATGCGTTTCCTCAATTTTGAAAGGCTCATCGGCGCCTTGTCGAGCTTCAGGCGGGCGTTGCGATCGCCTTCGATCCAGTGTTCGATCAGGATAAAAAGATCGGTCCACACTGTTTGCGGGCAGGCATATCCGCACCAAACCCGACCCGCGAGTGCGGTAACGAGAAACAACAATAGTGCGGCCAAAATCATCAAGCCGGTAATATAGTAAAACTCTTGCGGCCAGATTTCGATAAAGAAGAAATAGAATTTGCGATTTGTAAAATCGACCAGCACCGCCTGGTCAGGGAGCCCGGCACCGCGGTCCCAACGCACCCATGGCAATAGATAATAGACGCCGAGCATAACGACCATGCCGACCCATTTAATTGTCCTGAACTGACCGCGAACACGTTTCGGCTGGACCTTGACGCGCTTTGCATAAAGCGGGCCGCTTTCCACGACGTTTACCGGGCTGACGTCAGGCAACACCTTTTCTGCGGCGGCCTGGAGGCGCTTCTCCTCGCGCGTATCCGTATTGCCGACCTGATTGGTATCCAGCCGCGTCGACATTTCAGTCATAAATTTAGGTCCTCGCACCCACGGTTGCGCAGCCGCAAAATTCTGTTGCACGCCTTCGTTTGCAAGGCGAGCGCGGTTTATGAGTTGCCTTGCCGCTTGCGATTTCAAAGGCGCAGGCGATTGAATATCCTGGCGCTAGGGAGCCGATGCGACGTCACCTGCGTCGGCCCGCTCGTCTTTTCCTTTTGCGGCCTCGGCGAGCGTGGTTTCGCCGCCACCCAACAGGGCAACATAAATGGCCAGCTGCTTTACGGTGACATCGTCAAGGCGCTCTGACCATGCAGGCATCACGCCATTGCGCGCGTAGGCAACGGTTTTGACAATCGTCTCGTGCGACCCGCCATAAAGCCAAATGGCATCGGTCAGGTTGGGCGCGCCAAGCTCGCGCATACCCTTGCCGTTTTCGCCGTGGCAGGCTGAGCATTGCTCAACAAAGGGCGTTTCCCCCGCCGCTGCCGCCGCTGCATCATGTTCGGCCCCGGAAAGCGATAACACATAATGGGCAACATTGCTGATTTCGTCCTTACTCAGAATTTCATCCGTCAGGAAGGCGGGCATTGCCGAAAACCGTGTGTCGGGATCAGCCTCCCACCGTATGCCGTGCTTTAGTGTATAATGAATGTCTTCGACTGACCCGCCCCACAACCAGTCATCATCGCGCAGATTTGGAAATGCCGTGTACCCTTGCGCACC
>JBCDDR010000201.1:0-4789 GCA_039180205.1 Pseudomonadota bacterium
AACACCTCGTCCCCTGTGCTGAAACGTCCAGAGAAGGTTACGTCAGCGTCTTCGCCAACACCCAAACTCGCCTCGATCGGGGTCGGGGCGCCATCTTCAAGCCGCCCCAGACTCATCCCGACGAGCACCTTTTTCCCTGCGATATCGGCGGTTCCATCCAACTTCATCGGTCCGACGAGGCTATCGAGCGAAAGCGTCGCATCCAGGTCGGTGAGCATGAATTCCTGGTCAGCGGACAAATCGCGATAACTGACGTCGCCATCGACGATTCGCAGCTCGGTAATGCGGATCGGCGGCGTATCACCGGCGGGCGTGTCATCCTCTGCGCCAGCTTCTACTGGGGTTGCCGAACCCGCCTTGGTGAACTGCCAGTTCGCGTCGCCTGTCTTGTTCTTTTCCAGGGTAACATGCGGGCCAACGAGTGTGATATTTTCGACCTCAATTTCCCCGGACAAAAGCGGCTCAATCGCGACGGCAACGTCAAGACGGTCGAGCTGAAAGAGCGGGGTTCCGGAAAACTTCTCGCCGCCTGCGATCCGAACATCTCCGACCGAAAGACGAGGGGCCGGTACGATTTGAAATTGAATTGGACCGTCAATGACAATCTCACGACCAAGTGCCGCAGAAACCTCGCGTTCAATTCGTGGTTTGAAGCGGTCCCAATCGAGGAACGACGGCAAAATCAACAGCGCCGCAAAAATGATAACCAAAGTGATACCGAGCGCGATGATATACTTTTTCATTCTGGCATTGCCTCTCCTGGCTTTCGTTGCCGCACCCAACCCCTGATACTTGATAGAATTATATATAAGTGTGTTAACACCGGTGACTATGGGCGATCCTACGAAAAGCGGCGTAATCGCGAAAATGTCACCGCAGGCATCGCGAAAGCTCAAGGAGGGCATAGAATTATTTTTCAACTAATGATGAGATTGACGCGGCAAAAGGCGAAACCGAGCATACTCCTCGCCTTTTTTCTGACGGTACTTGGTGCGAGCTCGGCAGTCGCGGGCTGCTCGGACCCGCCTGGACCGGGTGTCAACTGGGTTCGTTGTGATCTTTCGCATCGCCAGTTTTCCGCTCAGGATTTAACGGGCGCGGTGATTGAAGCAACACGATTTGTACGCGCCGACTTGAGCGACAGTGATTTCTCAAATACCAAGGCGCGGAACGCCAAGTTTGTTTCCACAAACCTTTTGCGTGCCAATTTTACCGGCGCGGATGCGCGCGAATCCGACTTCACGAAGGCCGAGCTACAAAATGCCAATTTCGAAGGCACCGACCTCAGGCGAACGCGCTTTTTTCGCGCCAATCTGCGCGGCGCAAACCTGACCGCTGCACGCATTGAAGACGCGGATTTCTATTTGGCCGACCTAAGCGGCGTCATTTGGCTTGACGGAAAGCGTGTCTGCGCGGAAGGCTCTATCAGCTTCTGCAAATAACAAAAGCACGCCAAAGACGTGCGGAGGTCCCTTCGCGGACATGAAAGTTAAGCTCCGAAACTGGCGTACGTTTGTCGCCCCGCATCTTGATCCGGTCAAAGACCCTGTTGTGGCGGGTCTGCTGGCGGCGCTTACCGGGGTTATTGTCGGCTATGCAGCACTCGGCTTTCGTCTGGCGATTAGCGGCATACAATGGCTTGGTTTCGGGACGACGAGCGAAGATCTTGTGATGGGCTTGGGCGACATCGCTGCCTGGCAGATCGTTGGTGTGCCGGTACTCGCGGGGATTTGCGCGGCGTTTCTCATCAGATATCTTTTGAAAGACCGTGCCGCCGGCTCTATCGCTGAAGTCATCGACGGCCATCGGTTTCACGAGGGGAAACTATCGTTCCGCTATGGTCTGGGCAGCGCGCTCACAACGGTAATTTCACTCGGTGGCGGGGCCTCAGGCGGGCGTGAAGGCCCGATTGTTCATCTGGGGGCGACGATTTCGAGCCGTATGGTGACGTGGCTGGGTGCCCCACCGCTTTTGAACCGCACGTTGCTTGCCTGCGGGATTGCCGCCGCGGTCGCCGCCTCGTTTAATGCACCGATCGCAGGTGTTTTCTTCGCGACCGAAGTGATCCTTGGCCACAATCGCCTGCACAGTTTCGCGCCAATTGTGATCGCAAGCATAGTCGCCACAATTGTCAGCCGCGTTCACATTGGCGACTTCCCGGCTTTCATCATTCCCGACTATCAAATCGTCTCATTCTGGGAGTTCCCGGCCTTCCTGTTACTCGGTATAACGGCAGGGCTTGTTGCCGTTGGGTTCATGCGCACGGTTCTTCTGGCGGATAATTTAGCGGCGCGTCTTGGAAAACGACGGTGGATGCTGCCGCCTGTCGCCGGGCTGATCATCGGTCTCATGGCGCTCCACTCCATCGAAATCCTTGGTGTCGGCTATGGCGCAACCGATGCGGCGCTGAAAGAGCTGTTTACGCTTCCAACTCTGGTTCAATTGCTACTCCTAAAGATCGTTGCAACGGCAATTTGTTTGGCATGCCGCTTCGGCTCAGGCGTCTTCAGCCCCGCGCTCTACCTCGGTGCGATGCTTGGCGGTGGCTTCGGGATTGTCGCGGCAATGGTCTTTCCCCAATTCGCGGCGAGCCATGGGCTTTATGCAATCGTCGGTATGGGCGCGGTCGCCGCCGCAGTCCTCGGGGCGCCCATCTCGACCATCCTGATCGTTTTTGAGCTGACCGGCGACTATCAGGTAACGCTCGCCTTGATGGCGGCGGTTGTTGTTGCCAACCTCACCACGTCATCGCTTTTCGGCCCCTCCTTTTTCCATGCTCAGCTGAAACGCCGGGGCCTCAGGATGGACGAGGACGAGGCCCGGCGCAAGATGCGGCTGCGTCAGGTTAAAGATGTGATGAGCCAGACCTTTGTAACGGTTCCGCTCGATGCGCCACTGCCGCGGGTGCGTGCGCTGGTGCAAAGCCTGGAGGGACAGGAGGTTTTCGCCGTTGACGGAAATGGGGTGTTCAAAGGAACGATCCGATTGAAAGACCTGACAACCGACGTTTTCGACAAGAATCTCGATCAGCTTGTGCGCGCCTGCGACCTTGCTCGCCCGCAAAAGAGCCTGATCTTGCAAACCGATAGTCTGGCGCAAGCGCTGAGCCTCACCAAAGTGGCCAATGAAGATACGATGCCCGTACTCGATGATCTCGAAGGCCGCCGGATTGTTGGCGTCGTCAGCCGCACCCAACTGCTCGCCACTTTCCAGAAGCTGCTTGACGAGGCCGCTGCCGGATAGGTTTTTCGGCGTACCCTGTCCGATAAAATGAGATCAATTGATCGCCGCACCTTGGCGATAGCGGCTTCCCGCGATATGTGTGGCGAATGTCAATCCATCCTCCCCTTTCAGACGACCCGGACGCGTCGCACCGCGATGCCGAGCGCGATCGTACGCCGATGCCGTTGATGCCGAGCGATCCGGGTGAACCACCCTATCTCGAAGGCCTCAATCCGCCACAGCGCGAAGCGGTTTTAACAACCGACGGCCCGGTCCTCGTCCTCGCGGGCGCGGGAACGGGGAAAACACGCGCGCTTACCACGCGGCTTGCCCATCTGATGGCGACGGGGCTCGCGTTTCCAAGCCAGCTCCTGGCGGTGACATTCACCAATAAGGCCGCACGGGAAATGCGCGAACGCGTGAGCCGCCTTGTAGGCCCGGCAGCCGAGGGGTTGCGCTGGCTTGGCACGTTCCACTCAATCGCCGCGCGGATGTTGCGTCGCCATGCGGAATTGGTTGGGCTTAAAAGCAACTTCACCATCCTGGATACCGACGACCAGATCCGGCTTCTCAAACAACTCATCGTCGCAGAGGGCATTGACGATAAAAAATGGCCAGCGCGGGTGATCGCCGGGCAAATCGACCGATGGAAAAATATGGCACTGACCCCCGAAAAAGTGCCGCCTGAAGAGGCTCATCACTATGCCGACGGCAAAGGGATCTCGATCTACCGCCAATATCAGGACCGTTTGAAAGTTCTGAACGCCTGCGATTTCGGCGACCTCCTGCTGCACATGATCACGATTTTATCGACTGAGAAAGATGTCCTGGAGGATTATCACCGGCGCTTTCGCTACCTGCTGGTTGATGAATATCAAGACACCAACGTCGCGCAATATTTGTGGCTCAGGCTCCTCGCGCAGGGGCACCACAATATCTGCTGCGTCGGAGACGATGACCAGTCGATCTATGGGTGGCGCGGCGCGGAAGTCGGCAATATCTTGCGGTTTGAGCGCGATTTTCCAGGCGCCAAGGTCATTCGGCTTGAGCAGAATTATCGGTCGACCTCGCCGATCCTTGCGGCGGCAGACAGTCTGATCTCTGCAAACAAAGGTCGCCTTGGCAAAACTCTGTGGACCGATATCAAAGGCGGCACGCCGGTGCGCGTGCGCGGGGTTTGGGATGGGTCAGCCGAGGCACGGCTCGTCGGATCTGAGATCGAAGCGCTTATGCGCGCGGACGTTCCGCTCAACGAAGTTGCGGTGCTGGTGCGAACCGCAGCGCAGATGCGTGAACTTGAGGATCGGTTTATCGCTCTCGGCCTCCCTTACATCGTGATTGGCGGGCCACGCTTTTATGAGCGAAAGGAAATCCGCGATGCGCTCGCCTACCTCAGGGTCATCGCGCAACCCAACGATGATTTAGCCTTTGAGCGGATTGTCAATGTCCCCAAACGCGGCCTAGGGGACACGAGTATAAAAAAAGTGCGGCAGTTTGCTCGCGCACTTGGCACCAGTTTGATGCAGGCGGCGGCCCAGATCATTACCTCCGACGAGTTGACCGGCCG
>JBCDDR010000202.1:0-4767 GCA_039180205.1 Pseudomonadota bacterium
CCATGAGCTCAGCCGGGCCACCGCCATTTTGCCGCGTTGAGAGAGCAGCGAGAAAAATCTCGATATCCTTCTCGTTGAGAACTTTCATCATTTCGCCAACCGCGCATTCGCAAACTGCCGGGTCTTCACCAGCGCTGGTACAGTATTGGATGAATGTGTCTTTATCGGTCAGGGCCGACGCTGAAAACGCTGCAAGACCTACAAAGGCAACAGCCGCAGTGCCGATAGCGATACGTTTCAAACCAGATTTCATGCGGTGTTATCCTTACTTGTCCTAACGGGATTTATGTTCCCGGTTTTCGTGTGTCTCAAAATTCCAGCGAATATCAACTACCAGCACCAGCACACTGGCTTTTTACATTCGCTCCGATTTTCGAAAGTCTCATGGATAGTTCGGTAAAGTCATTCCCGGTGAGCTTCATTGCGTCTAGCAGATCCTGAGGGTTGCCGCCATTTTTAGCCATATCAAACAGCCTGACCATGAACTGTTTTTCCTTAACATTCGTCGAACGCGAAAAACCCCGGATCACACATCGGCATTCTTCAGTGTTCGTTGATTCCGCCTCGCATAGCTGCGAAAGCTGCGAACGAAATTTTGTTTCCCAATTCTCTTCAGCGCGCGCGGCTTTTGGGCTCGCAGCGAGGGTATAAATCCCAAGTGCGAGTGCTGCGACCAGAAAGATGAGAGCACGCTTGGTACCCGCGGCTGAATTGAACATGATGTACCCCTGAGAATTCATGTATGGAAACGTCAATGCATGGGATTGACGGACCGTTGGATAAAGCACGACGCACACAACGGTTTTGGCTTTACTTCGGCCTCAATAGCGTCTTTGACCCCATGGTTTTGATATCGCTCGCCGCGCAGATAACAGGTTTCGACCTGAACGCAGCATGTATGAGCAATTTGGAATAGTCAGACCCTGCTAATTTGCAAATCTGAATAACATAACATCGCCGTCCTTGACGACATATTCCTTACCCTCGAGCCGCATTTTGCCTGCTTCCTTTGCCGCTGACTCACCGCCCACTTCGATATAATCGGCATAAGCTGTGGTTTCCGCACGGATAAACCCTTTTTCAAAGTCAGTGTGAATGCGGCCCGCCGCCTGCGGTGCTTTGGTACCCTCGGTAATCGTCCAGGCGCGCGACTCTTTTGGTCCTGCAGTGAAAAATGTGATCAAGCCCAGAAGATCATAGCCCGCGCGGATCACGCGGTCGAGCCCGGCTTCGGCCAGTCCCAATTCATCCAGAAACATCGCGCGTTCATCGGCGGTCTCAAGTTGCGCGATTTCAGCCTCAATCGCCGCACAAATCACCACATGCCCCGCGCCCTCTTCGCTCGCACGGGCGGCGACTTTCGCAGAAAGCGCGTTTCCCTCCTTGGCGGCGGGCTCATCGACGTTTGCAACATAAATAACCGGCTTCCCGGTCAGGAGTTGCAGACCGTGGAAGAGTTTTGCCGCCTCCGGGTCTTCGGGTACAAACCGGCAGGCAGGCTTGCCATCGCGCAGCGGCTCCAAAAGTGTCTCAATCACGGCGAGCGTTGCCTTCGCTTCCTTATCCCCTCCACGCGCCTTCTTAACGAGCGATTGGCTGCGACGTTCCAGGCTGTCGAGATCGGCAAGCATAAGTTCGGTCTCAACGGTTTCCGCATCGGCAATCGGGTCTACCGCCCCGTCGACATGGGTGATGTCATCATCCTCAAAGCACCGCAGCACATGAACAATCGCATCAACTTCGCGAATATTTGCAAGAAACTGATTGCCGAGCCCTTCGCCTTTCGATGCGCCGCGAACGAGACCGGCGATATCGACGAAATTCAGCTGCGTTTCGATCACTTGCGCAGACTGTGCGAGGCTTGCGATTTTGTGCAGACGCGGATCAGGAACCGGCACCTGACCGACATTGGGCTCAATTGTGCAGAACGGATAGTTTGCGGCCGCAGCCGCTGCCGTCTTCGTCAGCGCATTGAATAATGTGGATTTTCCCACATTCGGCAAGCCCACGATACCGCATTGAAAGCCCATGATGATTATTTCCCGTTCGTCACATTTTTCAGACTGCGGTCTTCGACCGGTTTTTCATTTGGTTTGCGACGTGCCGCAAGCGCCGTCAAAAACCGGGCATGGTCCTTTGCGGCCAGCCATTTTATCTCCGCTACCATATCGTCAATTAGCGTATCAAAATCCCGCGCCTCGGCCTTTCCAAAATCTCCAAGCACATAGGGCATGACCTTTTCGCGCGAGCCCGGATGGCCGATGCCGATCCGCACCCGGGTGTAGGCAGTACCCACATGGGCATCGATGCTTTTGATCCCATTATGGCCCCCGTGCCCGCCACCCACTTTGATTTTGATTTTGAGGGGGGCCACGTCGAGTTCGTCGTAGAAGACGGTAAGGTCGCTAGGCGAAAGCTTATAGTAGCGCATCAACTCACCGATCGCCTGACCCGAGTTATTCATGAAGGTCTGGGGTTTCACCAAGACAAAGGCCTCGCCACCGATGCGGACGTCAAGAATGCAGGCGTTGAAACGATTACGCCACTTCACCCCGGCAGGCGGGGCAAATTGCTCCGCCAATCGATCAATAAAGCGAAACCCCACATTATGGCGGTTCTGACTATATTTCTCACCGGGATTTCCAAGCCCTGCAAACACCAGCATGGCAACCTCTATGCATTCAAGAAAGGGGGAGGTGGTAGGTCCAATCAGGGAAAAGGCGCTCGCTGCCGAAATCCAACGAACGCCTTTTGTCCATTATGTAACCAACAAACCGAAACAAGCTGATGCCTAGTCTTCAGTCGATGCCTCGCCTTCCGCTTCGCCGCCTTCGGCTTCAGCCTCTGCCTCTTCAGCCTCGGCTGACTTGAGGCCGCTTGGCGCCACAACCGTCGCGATCGTAAAGTCGCGGTCGGTAATTGAAGGTTTCACACCTTCGGGCAGCTGTACCTGCGAAATGTGCAGACTATCGCCGAGTTCGAGACCTTCGAGGCTGACCTCAATGCGATCGGGGATCGAGTCGGCAGGGCAATCGACCTCGATGTCGTAGCGCACAACGTTAAGGACGCCGCCACCTTTCAGGCCAGGCGAAAGCTCTTCGTTGATAAAGTTTGCAGGCACTTCGACCGTCACGCTCGCGCCTTTGGCAATGCGCAGAAAATCGATATGCATCGGTTGATCGGTGACCGGGTCGACCTGCATATCGCGCGGCAGGCAACGTTCGGCACCTTCCCCAAAATCAACATCAAAAATCGAACTCATGAAGGTCCCGCGGTTCAGCAAGCGGACGAGTTCATTCTGGGCCAGCGAAATATTCACCGGCGACTTCTTATCGCCATAAATCACCGCGGGCACACGGCCCAAACGGCGCACAGCACGAGAGGCTCCCTTGCCCGCTCGTTCGCGCTTTTCAGCGTTGATGGTTTGCACATCACTCATGGTGTCTTTGTCTCCAATAGGTTTCAAAGCGGATCACCGCTTTCCCGCGCGCCTCCAGGGATGCCGCACGATCAAAAAGGGCTAAGCCCAGGTCCGGTATGTCCGCGAAGCGCGCCTGATACTCCGCTTTTGCCGAAAGTGCAATGGTTTTGGGCTTTTGTACCCAAGGCGTACGGCCATGAACGATGTCAGACGGATTGATTTATCCGAACAATCCCGAAATCGAGGTCTCGCGCGCGATGCTGATGATCGCCTGGCCGAAAAGCGGGGCAATGGATTGAACATGAATTTTTTTGGATATACGCACGGATTCGGTGGGCTGGATACTATCGGTGATCACCAGATGCTTTAGCGCAGAGGCCCCGACCCGGGCAACAGCCCCCCCTGACAGCACCCCGTGCGAGACATAGGCCGAAACCGTTTTCGCTCCGGCTTCCTCCAGGGCGATGGCCGCATTGCAGAGTGTGCCTGCACTATCCACGATGTCGTCAACCATCACACAATTATACCCGGCGACATCGCCAATGATGTTCATCACCTCACTTTCACCCGCGACTTCCCGACGTTTGTCGATAATCGCAAGCGGTGCCTCAAGACGTTTGGCGATTGCCCGCGCGCGCACCACACCGCCGACATCGGGCGATACAATCATGAGATTTTTCACGCCGATGCGTTTGCGCATGTCCTTGGTCAAAACCGGCTCGGCATACAGATTATCGGTGGGGATGTCGAAAAAGCCCTGAATCTGTCCGGCGTGGAGATCCATCGTCAGCACGCGGTCAGCGCCCGCCTTGGTAATCAGGTTCGCCACCAGCTTTGCCGAAATCGGGGTGCGGGGCCCTGGTTTCCGGTCTTGTCGAGCATATCCGAAATAGGGGATCACCGCGGTAATCCGCCGGGCAGACGCGCGTCTCAACGCATCAATGCAAACCAGCAGCTCCATCAGATTATCGTTGGCCGGATACGACGTTGACTGGATTAAAAACACATCCTCGCCGCGCACATTTTCCAACACTTCGACAAAAATCTCACCGTCGGAAAACCGTTTCACATTGGCGGTCGTCAGAGGAATGTTGAGATAAGCGGCAATCGCCTCGCCCAATGGCGCGTTGCTGTTGCCCGATAAAATTTTCGGCTTTTTTTCTGACTTGGCCATCACACTACCTTAATCGTTGGCTCCACACCTTGAGGCGATTATCAGGCTGTCATGAGACTGTAAACGAACAAGTTTGCCGAAAGTCATCGCCCGATCAGTCAACCGGTATATCCACAAGTCCAATTGCCGAAAGTTGACGGCCATAGTCGGATGCGCCCTCGTGTGTTGATCG
>JBCDDR010000203.1:0-4682 GCA_039180205.1 Pseudomonadota bacterium
CCTATGCAGCAACAGTCTTTTCAAAAATGGCGATGAAGAATCCGTCGGTACCGTGTGAATGCGGCATCATTTGTAGGGCGTTTTCCAAATCTTGTGTATCAACCACATTCTGTTGGGCGCGGAGCGCACGCCAGAGCTTGGCTTGCGCACTGTTCATCGACGCTGCGCCCAGACAACTGGATTTCGCTGACAACTTGCTGACGACCTGCACCGTTTCCTCCGCAAACCAGGAGCAGGTTGCAAAAACGAGGCGCCCGCCCGGTCTCAAAAACCCAACTGCTTTTTCACAAAGCGAAAGCTGAAGCGCCTGGAAACGCACTATATCCTGATCGAAGTAGCGCCAACGCGCCTCGGGGTTTCGACGCCATGTGCCAGAACCGGTGCAAGGTGCGTCAACAAGGACGCCGTCAAATTCACTGGCCCAGCCGTGCGGTGGGGGGGCATCCAAATCCGGAGACAGTGTCTCGGTAAAGATTTCGACAGCAGACGAAAGCTTGGCCGCCGACACACGTTCTTGAAGGGTCTTCAGCCGTGACGCAGAAACGTCCGCCGCAACGATTGTTCCACGGTTCAATTGCCGCGCGATTGCAAGCGTTTTGCCCCCTGCACCTGCACAAAGATCAAGAATTTTCGCTCCCTTACCCGTGCAGGTAAAAAAAGCCGCAAGTTGAGAGCTTTCATCCTGAAGGTGCGCATGGGGGGCGAGTGAGTTTATGACTGCTGGCGAAAGCGCAGTTTGTGTATCCCGAAGACTTAAAGCATACGGCGACCACGCCCCTCGGGCAGCCGTGATCCCCTCCTTCGCGAGGGTTGCCATAACCTTTCGGCGGTCGTCTTCAGCCGCCGGAGCCCACAATACCGAAGGCGCACGCTGATTAAGGGCCCGCAGCGCACGCTCCGCATGTATGCTGAAACGATCCTCTGCGAACGCCAAGATACGCTCCGATACATTGAGCTGCGCACCAGTTGGCACGTCATCCGATCGCGCCAGCGCCTTGCGAATTTGTTCGTGCTCATCGTCATCAAGTGGGTCGGGCGCGTGCGGGTCGGCACAAATCTGGCGAACGGCTTCGCTGTATCCGCCGGGATCGGCGAGCGCCAAATCCAGCAGAGCAAGCGATCGACCATCGCCCGGCAACCCCACCGCATCGGCCAGGAAACGCAATCGGCCAAGGTCCCGGAGAAGGCCGTAGACATGCTCCCGGATCGCGCGACGGTCTTTGGACCCTGCATACCGGCGGCTTCGGAAAAAACTCTGAATAATCTGATCCGCCGCCGCCCCGCTCGACTGAAGCGAGGCATTGATGAGGTCGAGAAGTTCAATCACCGCCTGAACGCGCGCGCCCTCACGCATCGTCAAGACTTCCTGACGGCAAAGGGCGCATTAAGATAGCGGATAATTCGGTGACTCGCGCGTGATCGAAACGTCGTGGACATGGCTTTCGCGAAGACCTGCATTTGTAATCTGCACAAATTCCGCACGTGACTGAAAATCTTCAATCGTCGCGGATCCCGTATAGCCCATCGCTGCGCGCAACCCGCCGACCATCTGGTGCAGAACATCGGACACCGGCCCCTTAAAAGGAACCTGGCCCTCCACCCCTTCGGGTACGAGTTTCAGGTTGTCCTTGACCTCCTCCTGGAAATACCGATCCGCAGATCCGCGCGCCATCGCCCCCACCGATCCCATGCCGCGATAGGCCTTGTAGGATCGACCTTGATAGAGGAACACCTCACCGGGCGCTTCTGCCGTCCCTGCAAGCAACGACCCCAGCATAACCGCGTGTCCACCTGCAGCTATTGCCTTTGCAATATCACCCGAGGTGCGTAAACCGCCATCGGCGATCAATGGCTTGTCATGCTTTCGACAGATCTCCGCGACGTCCATAATGGCTGTTAGCTGCGGCACGCCAACACCGGCGACCACGCGCGTCGTACAGATTGACCCTGGGCCGATGCCGACTTTGATCGCATCGGCACCCGCATCAATCAATGCTTCCGCGGCCGCCCCCGTGGCAACGTTCCCGGCAACAACCTGAACTGAATTTGACAGGGCCTTGATCCGATTGACAGCCTTTGAAACCCGGGCCGAATGACCATGCGCCGTATCGACGACAATCAGATCACACTCACCTTCGATCAGCGCCTGTGAACGCTCCACCCCTTCATCGCCAACCGTTGTTGCCGCCGCAACCCGCAGCCGACCGCCCGCATCTTTCGTGGCATCAGGATATGTGACCGCTTTTTCCATATCCTTGACCGTGATCAGACCGATACAGCGATAATCATCATCAACAACGATCAGCTTTTCAATACGCCGTTGATGTAAAAGCCGCCGCGCCTCTTCCTGGGTAACCCCTTCTTTTGCTGTCGCCAGGTTTTCGCGGGTCATGAGCTCGGAAACCGGCTGTTCCATATTCTCGGCAAAACGAACATCGCGGTTGGTGACAATCCCTATCAAACGACCTGGTTTTCCGGGGGCGGATGCTTCGGTCACGGGAATCCCTGAGATCCGATGTCGGCGCATTAATCTGAGTGCATCGGAAAGCGTTTCTTCCGGCCGCATGGTCACGGGGTTTACAACCATGCCAGCCTCAAAGCGTTTCACCTGACGAACGGCTTCGACCTGCTCCTCGATCTTCATATTGCGATGGAGAACGCCGATACCGCCCGCCTGCGCCATCGCAATCGCAAGCGGCGCTTCGGTCACGGTATCCATCGCCGCCGAGATGAGCGGAATGGTAAGGCTGATTTCAGAGGTGACCCTGGTCTTTGTCGACACCTGATTCGGTAAGACGTCTGATGCCGCCGGAACAAGCAAGACATCGTCAAAGGTAAAGCCCTGGCGAATTTTTGTCATGCTCGTCTTCCTCGTCCCACCACCTGACAGCGCCAGCATGGCCATAGGCCACACCGGTGAGCGCGCTATATGGCACGCGCTCCTATACCAAGCAAATGCGAATCTTAGTGTTTAGGCTGCAAAATCAAGAGCCACGAAAGCCGCGCGCCACCACATAAAGCTCAACCGAGCCCTTGCGGCTGGCAGGGGGTTTAACATGCGAGACCTTTTGGAACTGCCGATTGAGCGCGCGGATCAGGTCCTGGCTTGCCCCGCCCTGCAGAACCTTGGCGATGAAATCACCGCCGTCTTCCAACACCTCAGCGGCAAAATCGAGCGCGGTTTCACAAACTGCCATCGTTCGAAGATGATCTGTTTGTTTGTGTCCTGTAGTATTTGCGGCCATGTCGCTCATCACCAGATCGGCGTTGCCCTCAAGCAGACCCTTCAATTTCTCGGGTGCACTATCGTCGAGAAAATCAAGTTCAAGCAAATGCGCCCCCGCGACAGGCTCAACCGGCAACAGATCAATGCCAACAAGTCTCGCGTGCGGCAGTCTTTCGTGCGCAACCTGAAGCCATCCGCCAGGCGCTGCCCCGAGATCAACAATTGCCGATTTACCGCGCAAAATATCGAATTTCTCGTCAATTTCGATCAGCTTGAATGCGGCGCGAGATCGATAGCCGAGGCGCTTCGCCTCTGCAACATAGGGGTCATTCAGCTGCCGGTCGAGCCATCGGGTGGACGAGAGCTTGCGCCCCCGCGCGGTTTTCACCTTGACACGATGGCCGCGTGAACGGCCACGAACCTTGGCACCGTCGCCACCCTTTTTGGAAGATGTCATACCCCGACCTTCATTCATCCCCGGCTAAATTCGATCCCGTCATGGGTCATCAGGCACCGCAAAATGCCTTCACGCAGCCCCCGGTCCGCGACGCGCAACCGCTCAAGCGGCCAAATACCCATGATCGCCGAGAGAATCGTGCAGCCCGCCACAACCAAATCACACCGGTCGCGCCCAATGGCAGGGATCGCCGCACGCTGTTCGATATCGAGTTCGGCAAGTTCATCACAGAGGGATTGGGTTGTCTCACGCTCCAGCCACAAGCCATCAATCAAATTGCGATCGTAGGTTTCAAGGCCCAACGCAAAGCTACCCAAAGTGGTCACTGTTCCAGATGTGCCAAGCAGTTGCAGCTGACCTTCGTCAATCAGCGGCGAAAGGTGAAACTCCTTTTCAAATGCCCGGATCTCGGAGGATATGGTTTGCACGATTTGATGATAGAGCGCGGGGCCATATCGCCCGGTGCCATAGCGTTCTGATAGGTTCACGACACCAAAGGGGAAGCTGCGCCACGCCTTAATCTCAATATCATAAGGCCCCACAACATTCGCAGAGGGACTTGCGCTTGTGCGTTTGACCCAGATAATTTCCGTACTGCCGCCTCCGATATCGAAAACCAATGCATTTTGAATGGCTGGATCGATCAAAGCCTGGCATCCGATTACCGCGAGGCGCGCCTCTTCCGCCGCGGAGATGACATCAAGCGCCAGCCCAGTCTCTTCACGCACGCGAACAACAAATTCATCGCAGTTTTCGGCAATCCTGCAGGCTTCGGTTGCGACATTGCGCCGAAGCGTCACCTGACGGCGGTCCATCTTATCGGCACACACCTTGATGGCATCGATCGCTCGATCCATCGCATGGCGGGAAAGTGCATTTGTTTTGCTCAGCCCCTCACCGAGCCGCACAATCCGCGAGAAGGCATCAATAACGCGGAACCCATCGGCCACCGGACGCGCCACCAAAAGTCGACAATTGTTGGTGCCAAGGTCGAGCGCG
>JBCDDR010000204.1:0-4634 GCA_039180205.1 Pseudomonadota bacterium
AATGCCGACGTCGTCGTTGGCCCCGAAACTGGTTTGTGCGTCAGCCTCCAAACGGATCTGCTCGAAGCGGCCATAGGTGGCACGAAATTCCCCCGCAGTCTCAAACTTCGGGCGTTTGGTGACCAGGTTCACCGTGCCCCCGGGTTCGCCGCGGCCAAACAGTGCCGCTCGTGGACCTTTCAAAACATCCACCGATTCAACACCCACAATATCGCGCGGGCCACCAAACCCGCGGCCTGCGTTAAACCCATTTACCAAAAACCCACTGGGCAGGTTGATATCGCCTGCGAAACCGCGAATGGAAAAACTGTTCCAAAGCCCGCCAAAGTTATTCTGTCGGGCAACCGAAGCCGATAAATCGAGTACCGTATCCAGATCAAACGCACCGACTTCGCGAATGAGCTCAAGCCCGATCGTCTGATTAGCAGCCGGTGTCTCGATATCCGTAAAAGTACCGTAAAACTGCTTACGCTGGCCGATGATGACCATCGTTTCATCCATTTCCGATACCGTTTTCGACTCCACTTGTGCTTGCGCGATCCCCACCAACAGGACATTCGCCGCCACGCCCAACATGAGCGCCCGTTTTCCTCTAATCACAAAAATTATCCCCTGAATTCGAAAGACCATCCAACCGCATAGCGTTATGATATAATGTACGCAAGAGACCTGCGTCACCGGGTACTTTTTTTTGAAAAAGTGTGTGATTTCGGCTGCAGAGCAGACACTACCTTCGCGCGAAGTGGTTGTTCAAGGCTGCGAGAGTGCTAAAGTCTTACAGGACTGACACTCAGTATGCGTCGAACTCGTCCGCATCCGCTCGATTCATATCTGCGGCGCTGAAGTCGTTGGCGCATCCCAGAGATCTGAAGATGGCGGTGAAGGTGACACCGTTTACGTACCCAAAAAAAGGGCACGACGTCGCAACCTGTTTTCGGATAAAAATCTCCCGCGCCATGACCGAAACACAGTTTGTCACCAGGGCCTAGTGCATCTGGTCACGCTCGGGGGGCTGATACTGACGGATGGCATCGCCAAGCGCCGCCCAGATCTGCGCCGCCTTTTCCTCCCCCTTTTCGAGGAAATCGAGGTAGGCAGCGGTCGCCAAAGGGCCGGCATTCGCCTGATATCGGTCGACGAGATCCGCCGCTGCAATTTTGATCATAATGGCGCAATTTCTTTCTATCGACATTGATGGGTCCCTTGTTATCGTGTTTGTCTGACTCCGATAACAAGGCAATTTCTTTGCCAACTCTTCGAGTCTTTGATCAACGGGGGAAAGCCTTGGCGAGTATGGTTAGCAAGCCATATAAAGACGTGGATAAAGGGAAAAAACGATGCCGATCGGGATAAATGTGCCGAGCGTATCGGCCATCTGCTAGGTAAAATCTGACGTTTATTCCCGAGGTGATTGCCGGAGCGCGCCATGGACAGACTAACCGCGATGCAGATCTTTGTAAGGGTGGTTGCCGAGGGGTCTTTCTCCGCCGCCGCTCGCGCGCTTGGCATGTCGAAGTCAGCTGTCAGCAAATATGTTTCAGACCTTGAAGACCAACTCGATGCGCGGCTTCTCAATCGAACGACCCGGCGGTTATCCCTCACCGAGGTCGGCAGCGCCTACCAGGATCGATGCCTGCAGATCCTTGATGATATTGAAGAGATTGAGGCCGCTGTCAGCGAGCAAACGAGATCCCCGCGCGGTGTTTTGAAGGTGGCGGCACCGGTCACTTTCGCGGTTGATCATTTGGGTGAACCGATGTCGGGCTTTTTGAGGCAACACCCTGAAATCGAGATGGAATTATCGCTGAATGACCGCAGGGTCGATATCATTGAGGAGGGCTTTGACCTTGCCATTCGGATCGCCCGGCAGTTGGATGACTCAAGTCTAGTCGCAGCAAAATTGGCGACATCGCGCTGCCTTACCGTTGCGAGCGCCGAATACTTCTCGCGTCGCGGCATTCCAAATCATCCGGAGGAATTACTGGACCATAACTGCCTTCGTTACTCCAACATGGGCCCTGTCCAGGAATGGACCTATACGAACAAGCGCGGGGCCAGCATCCCGGTTCGGATTAAAGGCAGCATATCGGCCAACAATGGAGAGGTGCTGCGCCACGCCGCGATTGACGGCCAGGGCATTATCGCGGCACCGACGTTTATCTCTGGCGCCGCCATCAAACGCGGCGACCTGGTTCCCGTTCTGACTGAATTTGAACAGCAGCCCTTCACGATCTACGCAGTTTATCCCCACAACCGACATCTGTCCGCAAAGGTTCGCCGTTTCGTCGACTATCTGAAGGGCTATTGGGGAAACCCGCCACCGTGGGATCAATTTGAGGTCGATGATCTTCCTGCGAAACAGGCCGCGAAATAGATTAAATTGCTAACCCAGACGCGCCTTTTCGAGGAGCGCATCAATAAAGAATTTCGCGGCCCAATTGGGAATCGACGTGAAAATATAGGCTCCCCAAACGGGATCGGAACCTGCGATACCGCCGCGAATTCCTGGGTTCGGCGACGTAAGCGGCTGGGCCATTTTCACGAGATCAATTGCCTGGCTGGCAACTTCCCCATAGCGTCCCTCCCCCGTGAGTTCAAAAAGCTTAAACCAGATCAACGCCATTTGGGCATTTCCGGTCAGGCAAGCCGAGGCTTCGCGGCCCGACCAATCATGCCCCAACATACCGGGAAGCCAGCCTTGGGTTTCAAGCCTTTCGGCAACCCCATCGGCGGCCAGGCGTGCACTGGCCACCACATCATCGCGGCCAAGCAATATTCCCATATAGAGCACGCCCCAGATCGTATAGGCGATTGTGTGGGTAAAGGCTTCGCGTTTCTCGTGTTGTTCGGCATCAAAGCCGGCAGTATCGTACCAGCCATTTTCAGACTGCTGACGGATGACCCAATCGACATGGCGGGACATTGCATCAAGATAAGGCTTTCCCTCCTCCTCGCCAAGGTGGGCGCCGAATTCAGCGACCCAACACCCCAAGTGGGCGGCGTATGCTGAGGGTTGATTATAATAATAGTGTTTCCGAAACGCGCCATCGTCATCCATCACATCCAAAAGCCAATCGGCCGTGCGCCGCGCCGCGTGAAGCGCGCGTTCGTCGCCTGTATGCTTATGGAAAGCGGTTAGCCCGTTCAAAATCTGCGCCGAGTTAAAGGGAGATGGCTCAGTCAGGTTTTCGGCAACTTCGGCGCCCGGGAAAGCGCCATTTTCGAGTTGGAGATCAATGAGAAATGAAAATGCCCGCTCTGCGCGCGCCTTGAGGTCGGGGCGGCTCCGCTCTTCCGCCAAACGCAATAGTGTAGGAATGATATATCCCGTCGTCTCCGGGTAGGAGGATGTCCACCCCCTTTTCAGGCTATAACGCCCGACAAATCCACCATCTTCAGTGGCATCCTGCGCAGCACAGAGCCACTCAAGGGCTGCTTCCAGGTGGGTTTCATCATCCGAGATATTTTGAAGGCGTTGAGCGTCCTTGCGGCGCTGAAACTGCAAAAACGCCGCGTGTCCAGGACGCCAAAAACGGCAATGATGGGCCATGCTGGCGCCAGATAGGATGGATTTCATATTGGCAGGTATCTTTCGTTAGTCGATAACCCCTGCCTTATCCGCTGGATTGGTTGATATTTTCAATACCGATTTGCAACCGGATGGAATGATGGTTTGAGACCTTAAACACTTGTTGCGAATTGGGTTCATCCGGGTGCTAAGTGCCCGCGATAAACGCAAGACGACTGTGAGACCTACGCACGCCCAGGCAAAAATCGCCGAAACCCGCGCTCGGCCCGTTTTAGCAAAAGCATGGGTCCCGGCAAATGTTTCCAGCGCCAGTTTGGTGGCGGGACCATGCTCGGATACATGTCAATCGCGAAATCGGAACTGTAAAAATTGCAAGCAATCGCAGTGCGGTCGCGTGGTCCCGTATGTTTTTCGACCCGGTGATAGGTATAGGCAGGAAACAACACAAATTGCCCGGCCTGAGGGCGGATCCGCCGTTCTCGGGGAAACGCTGCGTTACCTTTAGGATTGTAATAGGGCACGCCCGATCGATCCTCTATTATGAGTGCACCACCACAATCTTTGCGCCCACATTCAGCATCATCAACATAATAGACACCGGACCATTGAAATCCTTTTTGGATATGATTATGAGCGGCGTGATATCCCATTTCAGGAGGGGAAATGGCGGCCCAGGCTTCGATGTCCCATATCGGCGGAGTCGCATCGGCGGGAAGCAGCCCGCCATCGACCAACATCCGATTGACTTCGCATCGCATCCATTCAGTGAGCGCTTGGATTTCAGGCTCGGTCCACTCGGCAAGCCTCTTTCCAGAGTGCCAACCGCCACGCTGGGTCCAGTTGGTTTCCGTCCTTTGCCGCGCTCGCTTGGCAAATAACAAGTCTCTCAACGCCTTATTCTGATGCCCGGAATCCGGTCGAGAACTCACAAAAACGGGCACGCTGCCGACATTATACAAAGCCGACACATTATCTTTGTTCGCGCGGGCTTGAGAGCCCCTCGTGTTTTGTCCGACTAGCTGATCGTCTGAAACACCCACATGTTCCAGTTTGCCCATAGCAAATCCCTCCAGGTTTGATCCGGAGCATAGCTTAAATGATACCA
>JBCDDR010000205.1:0-4626 GCA_039180205.1 Pseudomonadota bacterium
CGTCCCGTATGGTGACCTTAAAAAAAGATCCGGCATGCCCGGTCTGTTCTGGATAAGAGACTCCATGTCAATTGAACGTATTTATCTGATCATGTTGTCGAGTGGTGATTACGAAGCCGTTTTTTCGGGGCTGTATACAGCGGCCGCGCTTGCACAAACGCGCAAGGTTTTCATTATGGCTCACCTCGGCGCGACCCGTGTGCTCCTTGATGATGCCGCTACCGGATGGACACAGCTCGCAACGACAGGGGGAAAGAGCCCGCGCGACCTTGACCATGAACGCGAAACCGCGGGCGTCGCGGGGGTCGAGGCATTATTGACTGCTGCCTCCAAAGCGGGGGCCAGATTTTTTACGACCAAAGTTGGTTTGGCGTTTATCGGCGTCAAAAAACCCCAGTTCAATGCGCAACTCAATGTTGAGGAAGTGACCCTGGGCGAGTTGGTCAAGCGCCACCCACAAGCGCATATCATTAATTTCTAACTGCCGATTTTGAGCACCTCCGCCAAAGCCTGAAATGATTTAACTGATTGGCCCGGCGCCATCAACAATTGCCAGGGCATACGCCCCTTTGTTTCGTAAGCAGCCATAATCGATGTCCCCGCCGAACGACCGATAAAGAAATGGACTCATATCGGTTTCATACCAGTTCGCCTTGCAATCGAGCATAAATGCGGCGGTTGAATGCGCCAATTCATGGAATGCAATGGTAGGGTATAGCGCAGCGACCATGATCGCAGCGGTTGCAAGAAAGCTGAAGCCGATGTGTATCATCGTGCGTCTGCCGCGCTGCCGATCAACCATAATTGCCCCCGGACAATGCGCCCGCCACGCTTTCGGGCATGCGCCAAGGTAATGGCAATCGATAGGGCGATAACGGCAAGGCGCGCGGCATTCGCGGCCCCTGTCCCCAATGCGGTATCGGAGATCGCGAAAATCTCCCACCAGGCGTTCATCAACACATGAACACTTGCGGGCACCCAGATATTGAAGTCCCACTCGCTGAACAGCCATGCAAACCAGAGCCCGCCAAGCGCTGTGATCGCAAAAATGGCCCCGGCCTCGAGCGGGTCACCGCTTTGATAGAGATGAGCGGATCCGAAAATCAGCGCGCCGAGTAGTGCCGCCGGAAAAAACCCCCATCCGGCAAAGCGAAACAGAAACCCAAAAAGGAAGGCGCGATACCAAAACTCTTCACGGATACCCGGCATCAGCGCAACGCGTACGACATCTCGAACAAGCGTGTCAGTTGTCAGAGGCGACGTCGTGAACAAAATCACAGCCATGATCGCCGTAACGCCGATGCCGAAAGCAATGCCCTTTAGAAACGAGCGATCAAGACCAAGTGCGCTACGGACATGGCGAGCACCGAACAATAGGATAGCGAGGACGCAGATAATGACCAATTGTGGTATGTCTCGCAATGCGAAGGCCGCGCCGAACCTGGCCCAGCCCTCGGTATCACTCGCCAGCAGCCGAAAGAGAGCCCAATCATAGTTATCGACCAGGAAAAAAACGACGAGCGTCACGATTGTTATGACTGCACCCGAGACCTTCCTCTCGGACGACCGTAATCTGATGTCTTGTGTATGTTTCATGTGGGCAAGCTAATTGTTGCTGTTCGCCCCAAGCTTCTCAGATCTTGCAAAATCGCTTCTCAAAAAATGAGAAATGGCGGTTATGCCTCCGATTTGACGGTATTGGCAGAAGCACCGAATTGGCCAGACAGCTGACGTGCCCGAAACTGGCTCGGTGATTGACCTTCCGCAGCATCGAAAGCGCGATTAAAAGAAGCAATGGATGCAAACCCACTATCGAGCGCGATTGTCATGATTTTCTCGTCGGCAAAAGCGACGTCAGCGAGACGGTTTTTGGCATGCTGCAGTCGATAGGCATTCAAGAACGCGCGAAAGTGACCGTAGCCAAGATGTGTATTAATGATCGCTCTTACACTGGCCTCCGTTGCCCCGGCCTTGGCTGCGAATTGCGCAAATGTGATATCAGGATCTAGATAGGCTTTCTCCTCAGTCATGAGGCGTTCGGTCCGCGCCAACAGCTCGGCGTGACGTTTATCAGCTGGCGGTGAAACGGCGCTTTGATCACTCACTCCCAGGCGCGAACTGTCAAACCGAAGAACATGAGCCGCAAACCCCGTCCCTCCCAATAGAATGGCCAGATTCTGAAGGATGGTGAGGCCCCCTGGTTTCCAATGGAGCCCAAAGACAATGTCGATGGTGAGATCAACGAACAGCAGCAATACCAAACCCGTTGCGACGACCGACCGCAACCGCCGCCGTCCGGCAATGAGATCGCCCCGCCAATCACGTGCGATCCGGTAGATCAAATGGATGACCATCCCGAACCCAATCATGATCAGAAGCCATGACAAGCCCAGATCGCTGAATCGGGGATGCAGATACCCACGGTCTGACAGCGCGAGCGTGATCCAGACGGCACTCACAGCACCTTCCACAGGGCCGATACGAAACTCGTCATCAAACAAGGCGGAGCCGAACAGCCAGAGATATAGCGCGACCGTTCCGCTTAGAATATCGAAGACCGTCCCCGCCGAACCGCCAATCCGCAATTCTGGGTCAAACGAATTATGCGCCAAGAACCCGACCAGGCCCAGTGTGAAAACAAAAAAATACCAGCTTAATCGGCGAGTTTTGCCGGCACATAGCCACCCAAGCGCAAGGCCAACAAATAGCGTCGCCGCGCTTATTCGAACGATCAGATCGAGTTCTTGCATTTTGGTTTAACTCACCGGATGGATGGCGAGGTTAGAGTCTCGATCGTCGTCCACTGCACATGAGCCTAAACCCAGTCTTCCAGCACCCGGTCGGGCGGGGTGTGTCCATCGACGAAGGTCTTGATATTGATCAACACCTTTTCGCCCATGTCGTTGCGGCTTTCCACCGTGGCCGAGCCCATATGCGGCAGGACGATGACATTCGGAAGCTCAAGGAGTTTAGGGTTTACCTCGGGCGCACGCTCGTGAACATCGAGCCCGGCACCGCCAATCTGACCCGCGGACATCAGTCGAACCAGCGCGCTTTCGTCAATCACCTCACCCCGCGAGGTATTGATGATGAAGGCGCGCGGCTGCATCAGTTCCAACCGCCGCGCCGACAATAGGTGATAAGTTGAAGGGGTATGCGGGCAATGGACCGAAATCACATCCATGCGCACCAACATCTGGTCAAGGCTCTCCCAATAGGTGGCCTCGTAAGCATCCTCGACATCGGCCGGCAGCCGGCGACGGTTATGGTAGTGCACCGACATTCCGAAAGCACGCGCGCGTTGGGCGACCGCCTGGCCGATGCGCCCCATACCGATAATCCCGAGCCGCTTGCCGCCGATGCGGCGCCCGAGCATATGCGTCGGCGACCATCCGCTCCAATCGCCTGCGCGCACCATCGCCTCACCATCGAGAATGCGGCGCGGGATGGCGAGCATCAGCGCAATCGTCAGGTCAGCGGTATCCTCGGTCAACACCCCCGGTGTGCTCGTCACCGTGATCCGCCGCTGGCGACAGCTGGCGAGATCGATATGGTCAACACCGGCGCCAAAATTGGCAATCAGACGAAATTCTGGATTTGCATGCGATAGGATACCCGCGTCAATCCGATCGGTGATTGTGGGTACGAGAACTTCACAGCTTTCAACCGCCTCGATCAACTCCGCCGATGACATTGGTTTATCATCAAGGTTAAGTTTTACATCGAAAAGCTCGCTCATGCGTGTCTCAATAGGCTCAGGGAGGCGCCGAGTGACCACAACTTTCGTTCGGGCGTTCGCCATAGTTGTCTATCTTCCTGCTCATTTTACGCGGACTGACGGGCTGCCTGCGCGGTTCGGGCGGACAAGTATCCTGTGCAAGGTGTAGCCGCAAAGCGCGTGCTCCTTCAAGCGCGATATTGCGGCAGATGCCCGCATCCGAAACCACTGGAAAAGTGAGTTGAGCTCCATTAACCGTTCGGCGATAAGATTACGCTATCATCCGTTCATGATTAACAGTGTTGACGCGGCACAGTCCCGGGTCAAATGAACCAAACGAGGGGCGCGGCCCGGGAGGTCGCGGTGAATGCAATGATTTCGACATTTCGGGTTTCGTTATCGCGTAGTTTTTTGTTGGCATTCGCCATTTCGTTGCTTGTTCCCATTGGCGGCACGGTTTCGACAGGGGCCCCCATTCAGGGCGATCAGGCGATTTCGATTGGCGCGTCGGGCCTGCCGTTGCCGCGATGGGCAACGATTTCCACGAGCCGACTCAACTTGCGGACCGGACCCGGAGACCGCTATCCGATTGAGTGGGTCTATCAACGCGACGGTATGCCGATTGAAATTACCGCCGAGTATCAGGATTGGCTCAAAATCCGTGACATCGATGGCACCGAGGGATGGGTTTTCGCCCGGTATGTACGCGACAGCCGCAGTGCCATGATCGTTGACCGGACGCGTACACTGTTCCAGGAAGCCGCGGCAGATGCGCGCCCGCTGTTCCGCGCCGAGGCGGGCGTTCATGGCAAACTGCTCATCTGTGAAGAGGCGTGGTGCCAAATGCTCATTGACGGGAAACGTGGTTGGATTCTGCGCGAGCACATTTATGGCGCCTACGCGGGCGA
>JBCDDR010000206.1:0-4564 GCA_039180205.1 Pseudomonadota bacterium
GATTGAAGCTATACCATGCCAGCAGGTCCGGACAGGCTGTCCAAACCCTGCAAGGAAATGACATCGACGTTGTCGTGTTGGATACCGGGCTTCCCGATGCTTCCGATTGTGAAAGCATCCGCTCTTTGCAGCGGGCCGGGCCAGGCACTTCTATTGTTGTTTACACAGGAAACACCAACCCGAAACATGCTGAGGAAGTCCAAGCCCTCGGGGTTGACGCTTGCCTGATCAAAGGGCGCGTTTCGCTTGAAGATCTCGCACGGCACGTCGTCGATAGCGTGGAGCGGCGATCCGCGAAAAAAGGGCAGTTCGACCAAAAGCACGAAAGTCAGACTGCTGCATGGGGGCTATTTTTTAACGATAGCCCCGTCCCTCACCTGCTTTTGGATACAGATAGTCAGGTTGCCGCAGCGAATATCGCCGCGACCAAAGTCTTGGGGTTGAGCGTTGAGGAACTCGCGGGCCAACACCTTGATGTCGTCTTGAAGCTTTTCAAACGCCAAGCCGGAAGTTTCGCTGCCAAGAATGGGGCCCGTTCTTTCGAAATAAATTCATGGCCCACCAATTGGGCTGGTAAGCCTGCAAAGACTGTTGCGCTGACACCTTCTAAGCATGTGTCGGCGGCACAAGCTGCCAATGAAAGTGGCGCAACGGGCACGGCCGAGCACACTCAGTTTCTCGCGCACGTAAGCCACGAGCTGCGCACTCCTTTGAATGCCGTTATGGGCTTCGCCGAACTCCTTCAGGCTGAAATCATGGGGCCGCTGGGTCACGAGGCCTATCGGGACTATGCCGGAATGATTATGAAATCGAGCTCACACCTGCTCGACCTAATAAATGACCTGCTCGATCTCTCGAAAGCTGGTGCTGGAAAGCTGTGCATCTCTGCCGATTGGTTCGACCTCGTAAGCACAATCAGGGAGGCTGTGGCCACGGTTTCGCCAAAGGCCAAACAAGATGAGATCGGCGTCATCTTCGAGGCAGACTGGAAAGACTTTGCCCTTTTCGGAGACAAACGCCGCATTCTACAGGTCCTGCTCAACATCCTCGACAACGCAATTAAATTCTCCGACCCGGGGGGCAAGGTCGAAATCCGTCTTTCCTCTCCACGCCAGGGCCGCGTTCAGTTTGAAATTGAAGATCGGGGCGCGGGCATTTCATCGGAAATGCTACCCAAAGTCTTTTCCGCCTATGCGCAGCAGGAAAACGCGCTCGTTGTCAGAAAGGGCGCAGGCACCGGTCTCGGGCTCGCCGTAACCCGCGAGTTGGTGGCTCTCCACGAAGGAAAGATCGAGATTTCGAGCATCGAAGGCCTGGGTACGACGGTTATGATCGATTTGCCCGTAGAGCCTGGCAAGATCGATTGAACAACATTTAGCGGCATATATATGGGGCGGCATATCCGCGTCGCTTTCGGTAACCCAACTGGTCGGCGCCTGCTCGCCAAGTGCGAATTTACTTAAACATCAATCAAATGCGCGATGGCCCGGTCCCATTCGGGCTGACCGAAAAACGACGAAACGAGCGCGTCAACGAAGGCGCGCGCCCGTTTGGGAAGCGGGCGACCCGGCGGATAGACCACATACGCCGACATGCCGTACCAACTGTATTTGGTGAGCGCCGGGACGAGTGACCCGCTGGCAATGGCATGTGCGCAAACAAAGCTTGGCTCCAACGTGACCCCAAGACCGCTTTGCGCCGCCTTTACCAACAGATCACCATTCTTAGTGATAAAACGCGGTTCAACCTGCACAGTCCCGGGCTTTCCACCGGGATCGAGATAGGGCCATTTTGTGGGCGATGTCCCCGTTCGGTAAACAAGTGCCGTGTGCGATGACAAGTCGTTTGGATGCCTGGGAAATCCATTCCGCTTCCAATAGTCGGGGCTTGCGGTGACCAGATGTTGAATATCAAATAGTTTTCGCGCGATCAGGCCTGAGTCTTCCAAACTGTCAATACGGATCGCGAGATCAAACCCGTCATCGACCAAGTCCACCCTGCGATCAGAAAAATCAAGGTCAAAACGGATCCCGGGATGCGCCTTTGCAAATGCGTTGAAAACGGGTGACAGGTGATTGATCCCAAAGCTTAGCGGAGCGGCGATCTTGAGGGGCCCCGATGTAACCGCCTCCTCATCGATGACGAGAGAGTCGGCTTCTGCGAAGTCGGCGATGATACACTGGCATTTTTCGAAGTATTTCATTCCCAAAGGTGTGGGAGAAAATCCGCGTGTCGAGCGGTTGGCGAGCCGAACCCCTAATCGACTTTCCAGCTCTCCGATGCGGCGACTGACCGCCGAAACGGCGATGCCTAAGCGCTGCGCCGCCGCCGACATGGATCCCGTGTCCACAACGGCCACGAACGCCTCGATTTCCGCAAATCGGTTCATATTCGGCTTTCTGTTTTCAGCAAAGTTATTTTGGTTTTTTATAGCATTCTTTGATTTTTCGAAAAGGCTATTTCTAGATTCGACAACTAAATATGGACCCGAGGAGAGACGACTTGGCCAGATTAATGAATAAGAAAGCGGTGGTTACCGGCGGAACAACAGGGATCGGTTTTGCCTCTGCGAAGGCAATGATCGCTGAGGGTGCGCGTGTGATCATTACCGGGCAGGACGCCGCGCGCGTGAAAGGGGCTGCAAATACCCTTGGTGAGCACGCCCATGGTTTTGTGGCACCTGCACAAGACCCAATCGCCGCCGAAAAGCTTGCAGATGAGGTCGCCACGAAGTTCGGAAAAATAGATATTCTTTTCGCCAATGCAGGCGTTTCGTGGCCGGGCGCGCTTGCCGACGTCACAAAAGAAAATGCTGAAGCGCAGATGGCGATCAACTTCATCGGGCCGCTTCTCACATTACAAAAAATGGTGCCGCACCTGAACAACCCGGCGAGCGTGATTTTTACGACGTCGTGCCTTGATCAGCTTGGATCAGCGGGCATGGGCGTTTATTCAGCCTCCAAAGCCGCTCTCCGGTCAATTGCCCGCACCTACTCAGCGGAATTGAAAGATCAGGGCGTTCGCATCAACACGATCGCTCCCGGCCCGATTGAAACGCCGATCTATGGCAAGCTTGGCATGAGCGAGGCCGAAATAGGCGAGATGGCGTCGGAGATTCTCAAAAACGTCCCGCTGGGGCGTTTCGGTTCAGCTGATGAAATTGCCGAAGCGGTCGTCTTCCTTGCGTCTGATGGATCACGATACATGCTGGGGGAAGAAATTACCCTCGATGGCGGGTGGTCAAACCTATGACAGATGCCCATCGCCCGGCAAACGAGCTTGTTGATCCCCCGATACCGACTGTGCCGCAGCTACTGAAAATAACCGCAAGCGCAAGCCCCGACACCTCAACGAGTACATCGCTTGCAAATACATTTGTCGACAGGTTGTTGGCAGAACAGCCTCGCTTGCATGTGGTGGAACGAAATCTGGCTGACGGCGTTCCCCACATAAATAGAGACTGGGTGAACGCGAATTCCACCCCCGTGGAAAAACGCAGTTGTCACCATAGAGAAGTGCTGACGCTCTCCAACAGGCTGGTCGATGAGCTTCTGGCCAGTGACTATCTCGTCTTCGGTGTGCCGATCTATAATTTCTCGGTACCTTCGGTGCTGAAAGCCTGGATCGACCATGTATGCCGGTCGCGGCTGACATTCCGATACGGCGCAAACGGTCCCGAGGGCTTGCTGATCGGCAAAAAAGCAATGATCATTTTCTCATCCGGAGGCACGAAAATCGGTGGAGACCTCGATTTCGCAAGCGCCTATTTACGCCATGTGCTTGGGTTTATCGGAATTACCGACGTCGAATTCGCAGCAGCCGACCGCCTGGTCGCTGACCGCGAAGCAAGTCTGCGCCGGGCCCATAAGAGAATGGATCAAGTTGCTACAGAGTGGGCGGCGTCTCTTGTCGCTAGCGCACGAGTTTAGAGAGATCATCCTATTGATGGATAAAGGAAGTTTCACATGGGTTTGCTTGTAGACGGTGTTTGGAAAGATCAATGGTATGATACCAAATCATCGGATGGGAAATTCGTCCGGTCGAGCGCGCAATTCCGAAACTGGATCACCGACGACGGGTCAGCCGGACCTTCCGGCGAAGGTGGATTTAAGGCCGAAGCGGGGCGGTATCACCTGTTTGCTTCCTACGCTTGCCCCTGGGTACATCGGGTTCTCCTTTATCGCGCACTTAAGGGGTTGGAAGAGTTCATTGATGTCTCGTTTGTTCACTGGTTCATGGGTGAAAACGGCTGGACCTTTAAGCGAGATAGCGAGGGCATTGTAAAAGATCATCTGTTTGACTCACAGTTTGCCTACGAAATCTATTTGCGGGCGGATCCAAAATATTCGGGCCGCGTCACGGTTCCAATCCTGTGGGATAAAAAGAACGGCACAATCGTAAGTAATGAGTCATCCGAGATCATTCGCATGCTGAATAGCGCCTTTGATGGTATTGGCGCGCACCCCGGCGACTATTACCCGGGACCACTTCGGCAGGATATCGATAGCCTCAATGGACGGATTTATAATACTGTCAATAACGGAGTGTATAAATCGGGGTTCGC
>JBCDDR010000207.1:0-4558 GCA_039180205.1 Pseudomonadota bacterium
CCCAGGCATCCGCCATCGCTGCAAACCATCAACAATTTCTTGTTCTGCATGTGTTGGATGCCTTGGTGCGGGATGACGAACGTTTTGCGCTTAACCTTATAGCTGCGGCGGGCGGAGACGCAAATGCGGTTGAGCAGCGCACACGTGCGGCAATCGAGGCGCTTCCCAAGGTCGAAGGGGGCGACGGGCGGCTATATCTTGCGCCCGAGGCCGCCAAACTCTTTGAACAGGTGGAGAGCCTCGCCGAAAAAAGCGGTGATAGCTTTGTCACGCTCGAACGCCTTTTGCTCGCTATTGCTCTGGCCGAGGGCACCGAAGCAGCGAGGATTTTGAAGGACGCCGGTGTTACACCGCACGCGCTCAATCAGCAGATCAATACACTCCGCAAAGGCCGTACCGCCGACAGCGCCACCGCCGAACAAGGCTATGATGCTTTGAAACGTTTTGCCCGCGACCTGACCGAAGCCGCGCGCGAAGGTAAGCTTGATCCTGTGATTGGTCGCGATGAAGAAATCCGCCGCACCATTCAGGTCCTCTCTCGTCGAACCAAAAATAACCCGGTTCTGATTGGGGAGCCGGGGGTCGGGAAAACCGCGATTGCAGAGGGGCTCGCGCTTCGGATCGTCAATCGCGATGTGCCCGACAGCCTGGCAGAGAAGCAGATCATGTCGCTCGATATGGGTGCCTTGATTGCCGGTGCCAAATATCGCGGTGAATTTGAAGAGCGCCTGAAGTCTGTCCTTGATGAGGTGCGCGCGGACGAAGGTCGCATCGTGCTGTTTATCGACGAAATGCATACGCTTGTGGGGGCGGGCAAAAGCGATGGCGCCATGGATGCGTCCAACCTTTTGAAGCCTGCACTCGCCCGCGGCGAGCTCCACTGTATTGGTGCGACGACGCTCAATGAATACAGGCAATATGTTGAAAAAGATGCTGCACTCGAACGGCGGTTCCAGCCCGTTTTTATCGAGGAGCCTTCGCTTGAGGATACAGTCTCCATCCTGCGCGGCTTGAAAGAAAAATATGAAGTTCATCATGGGATCCGCATCACTGACGCAGCGCTCGTTTCAGCAGCGACGCTGTCCAACCGCTATATTGCCGATCGGTTTTTGCCGGATAAGGCGATCGATTTGATGGATGAGGCCGCCGCACGGCTTAAATTTGAAGTTGAATCGAAACCGGAAGAAATCGATGAGCTCGACCGCCGCATCATCCAGTTGAAAATTGAACAGGAGGCGCTGAAGAAGGAGACCGATGAGGCCTCCAAAACCCGGCTTAAGGCGGTTGGTGAAGAGCTCACCACGCTTGAAACGCGCTCAGCAACGCTCACGGCTCAATGGCAGGCCGAAAAAGCGGGCTTAAGCGAAATGCAAGACGCCAAACAAGCGCTCGATAAAGCGCGGGTCGAACTCGATCAGGCGCAGCGTGCAGGCGATCTCGCGCAGGCGGGCGAACTTGCCTATGGCGTGATCCCAGAGCTCGAACGCAAGCTAGAGGCGGCCAAAACCTCGGATGAAGGTGGTGGTGATATGCTTCGTGAGGCGGTTATGCCGTCGGATATCGCAGCCGTCGTTTCACGTTGGACGGGCATCCCGGTCGATAAGATGCTTGCGGGGGAACGCGAAAAACTACGCTCGATGGAGACAACCCTCGGCGCCCGCGTGATCGGTCAGGATGAAGCCGTGAGTGCCGTCTCGCGGGCTATCAGGCGCGCGCGTGCGGGGCTTCAAGACCCACGCAGGCCGATGGGCTCATTCCTCTTTCTTGGGCCGACGGGTGTGGGAAAAACCGAACTTACAAAAGCGCTTGCGGCATTCTTGTTCGATGATGAGCAGGCGATGGTGCGCATCGATATGTCTGAGTATATGGAGAAGCATGCCGTCGCCCGCTTAATTGGGGCACCGCCTGGATATGTCGGTTATGATGAGGGCGGTGTTTTGACCGAAGCGGTCCGTCGTCGTCCCTATCAGGTCATTCTGTTCGATGAGGTTGAGAAAGCCCATGGCGATGTCTTTAATGTGTTTTTGCAGGTATTGGATGACGGTCGTTTGACCGATGGCCAAGGCCGTACCGTTGATTTCTCGAACACGCTGATCATTTTGACGTCCAACCTGGGTGCTGAATATATCGCTGGACTACCTGACGGTAGCAGCGTTGATGACGTTCGCGACGATGTTATGAATGTTGTACGAGCAGCGTTCCGGCCGGAATTTTTGAACCGGTTAGATGAAATATTGCTCTTCCACCGCCTCGCCCCTCAGCACATGGGCGCAATTGTTGATTTACAGGTCGCCTATGTTCAATCGCTCCTCAAAGACCGGCAAATCACAATAGAACTCGACGATGATGCGAGGGCCTGGTTAGGGCGAATGGGCTATGATCCGGTCTATGGTGCGCGGCCCCTGAAACGCGTTATTCAACGACATTTACAAGACCCGCTTGCGGACTTGCTTCTTTCCGGAGACCTTGAGGACCGAAAAAAAGTTTTCGTCACCGATGGTGATGGAAGTTTACACCTTAGAATTGCTCAATAAATTGAGGATAACATATTTGTTATAGATTTACCGTCAGTTTAGAATGATTCTTTAGAATTTGTTTACCACTTTCGAGAATAATTCACCCATTAGTTGAGGTGAAGAGATCGAATTGTTGGCTAAGGTAGTATTCTTGCGACGTTCCCGGAATGTGACATAGCTGTGAGCGCCCGTAACGATTAACCTTTCGTTAGGCTTTGTTACCGCCTTATAGGGGGGTAGACGACCAAGGTGGCGTTTCGTTTTTTGAACCGTAATTTTTTGAACTCGCGTTCGGTGGTTTTCCCCGTCAATGGGGCATGAATAGGCCACCGGCGCTGCGGATTAGAAGCAAGGGTCGACCATGAGGTCAGCGAGAGAACCAAGCCATCCGACAGAGCGCTATCTGTTGAATGCGTATTTTCGCCAGGTGCCTTTGAACCTAGCGTTCAACACAGCCGCCGCGCTCGTTGTGACAGCCATTCTCGCGCCATCCGCACCCGCCGGATGGCTTTGGGTCTGGGCAATCGGGCTTCTAGGCCCCACCGCATATATGGCGACGCGGCAATTGATACGTCATATCAAACCGCCGAAGACCAAATCGGGTACCGCCGAAAAGATGCGGAACAAGGCGGTTTTCTGGGCGGCCTACATCGGTATGGCCTGGGGGGCGAGCTCTCTGTTCCTTTGGTATTTGAACGCCGAGGAGTCCATGACGTTGATCATCGTCGTTGCGGTTATGGCCGCAATTTCGACGACGACAATGTCGGCCATTCCCAGGGCAGCGGTGGTTTTCTCAGTCACGTCGGTTCTGCCATTTTTCTTTGCGCTTGTTCTTGACGGCAGCCTGCCACGGTTTTGGCTTGCCATTATGGCTGCAATTCTCATTGCTGCGCTTGAGGCGTCAAACCGGATCGTTTATCGGGCGCACCGTTCCGCGAGCGATGCGTTGGAGAATGCGAAGGTGGCGCATGCAGACCTCGAACAAGCCCAAGCCGAATGGATGGAGATTTCAGATACAGCCGAGGCTTTCGCCCTTTTCGACGATCAAGCCAAACTCTTGTTGTGGAACCACGCCTACGAACGTTTGCTTGGCTTTCCCACCAATATTCTGGAACGCGGTGATAAATGGGAGGATATCCTCGCCGAGACAACTGCCCGGTTGCCCGTCGAACGCCGGTGGCAGACGTCCGCGGCCCCCCAAACGATGGAATGGGCGCAAGGTGGGCAATGGTACCGGTCAACGATCCGCAGGCTCCGGTCGGGCCATGTCGGCATCACCCATGTCAATATCACCAATCTGAAACAACGCGAACAGCATTTGCTGGCGACCAAGAAGGATCTGAAACTCGCGAGGGACGAGGCGGAAAGCGCGAATGCTGCGAAAAACAGCTTCCTCGCGCACATGAGCCACGAGTTGCGCACCCCATTGAATGCCGTCATTGGCTATGCGGAGCTTTTGCATCTGAAGATGGAAGAGCTTCCCGGTGATGTCACCTGGCCGCGAGAGCAATGGCAGGACTATTCAAAGAATATCTCGCAAAGCGGCGAACATTTGCTGACGATCGTGAATGAAATCCTTGACCACGCCCGCGCCCAATCAGGCAAGGCAACACTTGAGGAGGCGACGGTTGATCTTGAAGGTGTCGCCCAAGAAGTCTCGACCATGATGTCTGGGCCGGCAGCGAAGCGGAAGATCGAGCTTTCCTTCCAAAGCTTTGGTGAGCCTGGGGCCTACCGCGCCGATCGTCGTCTCATTTGCCAGGCACTGCTCAACCTGGCGTCGAATGCGGTCAAATTCTCTCCCGAAGGCAGCCGCGTCGATATTGTGCTGCGTTTCTCTGCATCGGGTGATGCGGACTTGATCGTGCGCGACCGGGGTATCGGGATTGCCCCTGAGAACCTGAAGCGTGTGTTTGAGCCATTTTCGCAAGCGGATGATAGCGTGAGCAAGCATTTTGGTGGAACCGGACTGGGGCTATCCTTGTCGAAACGCTGGGTTGAGTTGCACGGTGGCACACTTACGCTTTCCAGCCAGAAGGGCC
>JBCDDR010000208.1:0-4504 GCA_039180205.1 Pseudomonadota bacterium
CGGCGCCGGCGTGGTCGCTAAAATCCTCGCTTAAGCGGAAACCAAATCACAGGGCTTGGCGGCCCAGGGCAAAAACCCCCACCCGCCAGGCCCTTTTTTGTTGGTCCGTTCTGGACGGGCAAGACAAAAGTTGATGCCGTGGCCACTAGGGCCATAACGAGAATGAAAAGAGCGGGTTATGGAAACGCAAAATATTCGCATTCGCCTCAAGGCGTTTGATCATCGCGTGCTTGATCAGGCCACCGGTGAAATTGCGAGCACGGCAAAACGGACGGGTGCGCTCGTGCGGGGTCCGATCCCTATGCCGACGCGGATTGAAAAGTTCACGGTGCTGCGTAGCCCGCACATCGATAAGAAAAGTCGCGAGCAGTTTGAAGTGCGTACACACAAGCGTCTGCTCGATATTGTTGACCCCACACCGCAGACGGTTGACGCGCTCATGAAGCTCGACCTGTCGGCTGGTGTGGACGTTGAGATTAAGCTGCAGGGATGATCATGATGCGTACTGGCGTGATTGCAAAAAAACTCGGCATGAGCCGCGTCTTCGCAGATGACGGGCGGCACATTCCGGTGACGGTTCTGGCGCTTGAGAGCTGCCAGGTCGTAGCTCAGCGTACCGAAGAGCACGATGGTTACACAGCGCTTCAGCTTGGTGCTGGCGTTGCGAAGGTGAAGAATGTAAACCGGCCGCTGCGCGGACATTATGCAAAGGCGGGTGTTGAACCCAAACGCAAGCTCGCCGAGTTTCGCGTGAGTGCCGATGCGCTTGTGGATGTGGGCGCAGAGATTGTCGCCAGCCACTTTGTTCCGGGTCAGCATGTTGATGTGACCGGCCGTTCGATCGGTAAAGGGTTTGCGGGCGGTATGAAGCGCCACAATTTTGGTGGCTTGCGCGCGACCCACGGGGTTTCGATCTCGCACCGGAGTCATGGGTCAACCGGCCAATGTCAGGACCCCGGTAAGGTGTTCAAGGGCAAAAAAATGGCGGGCCATATGGGCGATCGCCGGGTCACGCAGCAGAATCTCGAAGTTGTGGCGGTGGATGATGAGCGTAACCTTGTGTTGGTGCATGGCTCTGTTCCCGGTTCGAAGCAGGGCGTCGTGTTTGTGAGTGACTCGGTCAAAAAATCGGCGTCTTCCGATCTTCCGTTTCCCGCCAAAGTGCGCCCGACGGAAACTGTTGAGGAAGCCCCGGTCGCGGCAGAGCCCGCCGAGGCGATTGATGCGGCAGAGCCCCCCGAGGTGGTTGAGGCGGCGGCGCCTGTTGACGGTGCAACCGACCAAGATGCGCCGAAGGACGCCTGAGGATAGTATCATGAAGGCTGAAATCAAAACTCTGGGTGCGGAAAGCGCGGGCGAGATTGAGCTTGCGGATACCGTGTTTGCGATGCCCGTTCGGAAGGACATCTTGCATCGCGTGGTCGTATGGCAGCTCGCAAAACGTCGCGCGACCGCAGCAGCGGTGAAGGAGCGTGGCGATGTTGCGGGGACGACCAAGAAATTCGTCCGGCAAAAGGGCTCAGGCGGTGCACGGCATGGTAACCGGAAAGCCAACCTGTTCCGTGGTGGAGGGCGTGCCCATGGGCCAAAAGCGCGTGACTTTGCGCACAAGCTGCCCAAAAAAGTTCGTGCGCTCGGCCTCAAAACGGCGCTCAGCGCAAAGGCGGCAGCGGGCGAGTTGATCGTGATTGAAGATGCAACTCTCGATGCACCGAAAACCAAGATGCTGAAGGGCAAGCTCGACGCTTTGGGTGTTCGGTCTGCATTGGTGATCGATGGCAAATCGGTAAATGACAACTTCAGCCGCGCCGCGCGGATGGTGCCGTGTCTCGATGTGCTGCCCGCCCAGGGCGCAAACGTTTATGACATTCTTCGCCGCGATACGCTGGTCTTAACCCGCGCCGGGGTGGAAGAGTTGGAGGCCCGTTTCCAATGACTACGCCGCTTACCCATTATGATGTGATTTTGAGCCCGGTGATTACTGAGAAGTCAACGGCGGGTTCAGAGCATAATCAAGTGACCTTTCGTGTCGCAAAACAGGCCACAAAGCCGCAGATCAAGGCAGCTGTCGAAGCCTTGTTTGATGTGAAGGTCAAAGCCGTGAATACGCTGGTGCTCAAGGGCAAAACCAAGCGATTTCGCGGTATCAAGGGGCGCCGCCCCGATGTGAAAAAAGCGATGGTGACCCTGGTCGACGGGGAAACGATCGATGTGACCACGGGGGTCTAGTACGATGGCATTGAAATCCTATCGCCCTACCAGCCCGGGCCGCCGTGCGCTGATCCTGGTTGACCGCGCAGGTCTGCACCGCGGTAAGCCGGTGAAAAAGCTGACTGAGGGCCTGACCAGCAAAGGTGGGCGCAACAATACAGGCCGCATCACCGCGCGTCGTCGCGGGGGTGGGCACAAGCGGTCTTATCGCATTGTCGATTTCAAACGACGCAAGTGGGACATCGGCGCAACGGTTGAGCGCCTTGAGTATGACCCGAACCGGACCGCTTTCATCGCGCTTTTGACCTATGACGATGGTGAACAAGCCTATATCATCGCACCGCAGCGCATCGCTGCCGGTGACCGCGTGATCGCGGGCGAACGGGTTGACGTGAAGCCGGGTAACGCGATGCCGTTGGCAAGCATTCCGATCGGGACGATTGTTCACAATATCGAGCTCAAAATTGGCAAGGGCGCGCAAATGGCCCGCGCGGCAGGGACCTATGCGCAGATTGTCGGGCGCGATCGTGGTTATGCGCAAATTCGCCTGTCTTCGGGTGAGCAGCGGATTGTGCGCGGCGAATGCATGGCAACCGTCGGTGCGGTTTCAAACGCCGACAATCAGAACACGAATATGGGGAAAGCCGGTCGTTCGCGGTGGCTTGGAAAGCGTCCCTCGGTTCGCGGTGTGGCGATGAACCCTGTCGATCATCCGCATGGTGGTGGTGAAGGCCGCACATCGGGCGGTCGTGATCCGGTGACGCCATGGGGTAAGCCGACCAAGGGCGCCCGCACTCGGAAAAACAAAGCGACGGATAAATATATCCAGCGTTCGCGGCATCAGAAGAAAAGGTAAGGTTTCATGGCCCGTTCGGTATGGAAAGGTCCGTTTGTCGATCTTCATCTCTTGAAGAAGGCGGAAGACGCGCAGGACGCGCAGAAAAAGTCGCCGATCAACACCTGGTCGCGTCGGTCGACGATCCTGCCTCAGTTCGTTGGTCTGACGTTCAACGTCTACAACGGTAAGAAATTTGTACCGGTTTATGTGAGCGACGAAATGGTCGGCCATAAACTCGGCGAGTTTGCGCCAACGCGGACCTATTATGGTCATGCAGCGGATAAGAAAGCGAAGAGAAAATAGTCATGGGTAAGGCAAAAAATCCGCGCCGTGTGGCTGAAAACGAGGCGTTTGCTGTGGGCAAGATGTTGCGTGTCAGCCCGCAAAAGCTGAACCTGGTTGCGCAGACCATCCGCGGTAAAAAAGTGGAAGCGGCGCTCTCGGATCTTAGCTTTTCAAAGCGGCGTATTGCGGCAGACGTGAAGAAGGTGCTCGAAAGCGCGCTGGCGAACGCCGAGAATAACCATAATCTGGACGTTGACAGTCTGGTTGTGAGCGAAGCCAGCGTGGGCAAGTCGCTTGTGATGAAACGGTTTCGGCCGCGAGCCCGGGGTCGGGTTGGTAAGATTTTGAAGCCGTTCAGCCGCATCCGTATTGTGGTGCGTGAAGTTGAGGAGGATGCCTGATCATGGGGCAGAAGGTTAACCCGATCGGCCTGCGTGTCGGCATCAATCGTACCTGGGAAAGCCGTTGGTTCGCCGAGGGATCCGACTATGGCAAATGGCTGCATGAAGATTTGAAACTGCGCGAGTTCATCCAGAAGGAAGTTCCGCAGGCTGCCATTTCTCGTGTGATCATCGAGCGGCCGGCTAAGTCAGCGCGGGTTTCGATTTATGCCGCGCGCCCCGGTGTGATCATTGGGAAAAAAGGGGCCGACATCGAGAAGCTTCGTGGAAAGCTTGCCCAGATGTCTGGTGGTGACGTTTCGTTGAATATCGTTGAGGTGCGCAAGCCGGATATTGACGCCGTTTTGGTTGCGGAAGGGATTGCGCAGCAGCTCGAACGTCGGGTGGCGTTTCGCCGGGCCATGAAACGGGCCGTTCAGTCAGCCATGCGGCTTGGCGCGCTGGGTATCCGGATCAACAGCGCGGGCCGTCTTGGCGGCGCCGAGATTGCGCGGACCGAATGGTACCGCGAAGGTCGGGTACCGTTGCATACGCTGCGCGCGGACATCGATTATGGTGAGGCGCGCGCGAGCACGGCTTATGGTGTTTGCGGAATTAAGGTCTGGATTTTCAAGGGCGAAGTTCTCGAGCATGACCCGATGGCGCAGGACAAGCGGTTTCAGGACCAGCAGTCTGGCCCAACCGGTCGCCAGGGGCGTGGCCGGAATTAGGTTTTATGGCGGGCTTTGCGCGCGCATGAATTGTTAGTGAGTGAAAAGAGGTAGCGACC
>JBCDDR010000209.1:0-4494 GCA_039180205.1 Pseudomonadota bacterium
AACTGAAGTCTCTGATCCTCCACCGAACTTTCCTTCCATGGCATGTAACCCTCCGGCAAAAGCCAAAAGTGTTACCCATGTGTCCGGTACCTTCTGTTACCTATCTCTCCGGTCGGTCAGCATCAGGCGCATGCCGAACCGAATAGATCGCTTGATGATCAAAATGATCCGCCGCTCTGGCATCATATCACTTCGACGGGGCATATCCGGGAAGTCGTGATAGATATGGCCCGATCCGTTTTTGGTAGTCATTCCAGTATTCGATCAAATGCCGCTCGAGTTGCTTAATCTCGGCGCTATCACAGCGATAGTTGCGCATGAGCCGGTAAACCCCGGCATTGGCATCAGATACCGAAAGCGCGGGACTTCCGCGTAACATCCGATCGGTAATGCCAACGATTTGCGGTTCGGTACCAACAACAGCTTCCAGAATTTTATAAAAACGCCGGTTTGCGCGATAGATTCTTTTGCTTGTTTCGATAGGCCCCTCGTGGACGACAAAACCGCCCTGGGTGGTCACCTCGCGCCATGATGTTGTCAGCACTACACCCGGGGCATCAGGCTCCATACAGTCCTGATAAATGTTGGGGTAGGAAAACAAGTAGGTCGCCATGACCGTGTTGATCATGCTCAGTTCGGCATTTAGTCTTTGCAACGTAGCCGCCAATTGGTCGACTTCAGCCTGACGCATCGACATCCCTTTGAGCGGCAATAGCATCAGGGTCGCGAGCTGTTGGCCACTGCGCCCTTCTACCAACTTTCGATAGGGCTGGCTGAACAACCGGTCTTGCGTGCGCGCCACGGTGAAGTCACCCGCATAAAGCGCGCTCAGATAGACACCGGCACGATAGTCCTTAAAAAGCCCGGATGTTTCGAAGGCGATTTCGGCTTCAGATTTGGTGCGAAACCCGCCTGGAGGCACGCCGTTGCGGGCACCACGCACATATTTGACGTTACCTGTATCCACAAGGTCAGGTGTCGACCTCTGAACGGTGAATTGGCATGTTTCTCCCCACTCACACGAATAATCATGCGGCATCGGTCGCAACGACATGCGCGCAACTTCCGCATCCGGACAGCGCTGAAAATAGCTGGGGGCCACAGCGGCAGCCGCGCGCTTATAATCACGAAAGGTTGGCATCTTCGTCATTGTGGACTGCTGAATGCGGGTAAGGGCAACGACCGGATTATCGCGACAATCGCCCTTCACATTCGCCTCCACGGTCCAGTCAGGCGAGCGGTAACGGAATGAAATGATAACGCCCGGCGGTGCGAACCCAGCGGCGGTCCCTTCCTGGATTTTCCAGCCGGACGCCGCTTCGACTTTTGCCTGATAGGTTAATTTCGTGCCCTCCCCGTCACCCAGGGTGATCTGACCTTCAAAGTCGATCGCTTTCGTATTCGGGCATGCGTGTCGAAGTGCTGCTTTGTACGCATGGATGAAGTCTTCGATCACAAGCTCATTCGCTGTCACCGCCATTGTCTTGCGAAAGCGGTACCTATCGCGGCGCGAATTCACGTCGATAAAAAATTTCACTTGATCACGGGCCGTGCATCGGCCACTGCCTTGGCGATAAGCGAAAACCGCGTTGGTCTTATCGCCACCCGTAATCAGATACCGTATGGGGTCATTCGGCCGATAAACCGTTTGCTTTTGGATCGTGAAGAGAGCGTCGCCTACGCTGACAAAGATACTCCCGTTACCACCATCAACAATCCGGGCTTTCGTCGCTTGCGGCCCCGTCGGCTTCGGAGGACGCGGCGCATTCGGATCATTCGCCGCCACAAGTGCAAATATCTGATCGCATTGAGACCAAAAATGGCGCCCCGCGTCTGCGCGATAGCCCATGCGCATACGCGGCGAACCTAACATGCGCTGTGTGTTTTTGCACAGCTGTGCACAAACCGATGCCTGGCGATTATTGGTGGCTTGCTTGCTGCAATAATTCGCTTTCTCAGCAAGGTCGGCGCGAACCGCTTTTCGATCATTAAAATCTATCGCGGCGAAAGCCGTTGTCGGTTGGAGCGAGACCCATGCGAGCATCGCGAAACAAGTCACACGACACGCGATCTCTCGAACGCTCAGATCGTGAAAACCATTGATGCCCATAGGCTCATCCTTTCCGTGATAAAGTGCTGTCTTGCCCACTAAAGCGCAAAACGGCGCGACAACGGATCGAGGTTTTTTCTACAGGCAATAATGGCGGAAAACGAAAAGGTGTTCCAATCGGTTGAACGCTTTGCGCAATTACCCGGCCACAACCTGCATCGCGAGCCATTCGGCGATCAGGGCGGGCTTGTCGGCCCCTTCGATTTCAACCTCAATCGCATAGGTGATGAGGTATTGTGTTGCGGTTTTCGCCTGGGCACCTTTGAGGGTGAAATGACCGCGCACCCGCGCCCCCGACGGTACCGGCTGAAGAAAACGGATTTTCTCAAATCCGTAATTGATGCCCATCTCACACCCTTCGAGGACGAGCGTCGCAGCCTCTGCCATGCGGGGAAGAAGCGACAGCGTCAAAAATCCATGGGCAATCGTTCCCCCAAAGGGCGTCTGTTTCGCCTTTTCTTCGTCGAGATGAATAAACTGCCAGTCCTCAGTCACGTCCGCGAATGTATTGATCCGCTTCTGGTCAACGACGATCCATTCCGAGGTTCCGATTTTCCGGCCAATATGATCCTGCAGGCCCGCTGGTGAGATTGTTTTCATTGATTGTATCCTCCCCGATACGTTTGGCCCAACTCAGCATTCTACCACGTTGATGGCAAGCCCACCTTCGCTGGTTTCCTTATATTTCGTCGACATATCGAGCCCGGTTTGACGCATGGTTTCAATCACCTGGTCAAGCGATACCTTGTGCTCGTCGCCGGCTCTGAGGGCAAGGCGGGCGGCATTCACCGCTTTTACCGCGCCGATCGCATTCCGCTCGATACAGGGGATCTGAACAAGTCCACCGACCGGGTCGCAGGTGAGACCGAGATTGTGTTCCATCCCGATTTCGGCGGCATGCTCGACCTGATCAGGTGTGCCGCCCCAGATCGCTGTCAGCCCCCCCGCTGCCATCGAACAAGCGACACCCACTTCGCCCTGACACCCCATCTCCGCGCCGGAGATTGAGGCGCGCTGTTTATAGAGGATCCCGATACCCGCAGCGGTGAGCAGGAAAGTAAAAATCTGATTGAGGCGGGGTGGGCCATCGCTCGCCGCATAGTGCTTCAAAACCGCGGGAATGATCCCCGCTGCACCGTTTGTGGGGGCAGTGACCACCTGTCCCCCGGCGGCATTTTCCTCGTTGACCGCGATGGCATAAACGTTGAGCCAATCGAACAGTCTTTCGGGTTCATTTTCACCCATGGTGGCGATCAGTTTCCGGTACAGCTCGGCAGCGCGTCGGCGTACTTTCAGGTGACCGGGTAAAAGCCCTTCGGTGGCGAGTCCGCGTTCAATACAACCATCCATCGCACGCCAGATATTCGCGAGGTGGGTCTCGGTTTCCGCGCGCGGGCGCAGCGCATCTTCATTGCCAAGGACGATTTCGTGGATTGTAAGGTTGTGCTCGCGACAGAGCGCAAGCAATTCCTCCGCCGATGTAAAAGGAAATGGCCCCGTCGCCGCCCCGAGAATGAGGTCGTTCTCCGCCGGCGCCTCCAGCTGTTTGGCACTTGCGATAAAGCCGCCACCAACCGAATAAAACACGCTTTCATAAATGGTGTTTTTGTCGTGATCGACCAGCCGGAGCACCATCTCATTCGGGTGCAGTTTCGGTATCACTTCGGTCTTGAGGTGAAGGCTGGTTTCAGGGTCATATCCAAGCGATTGCCCGCTTGGCAGCGTGACCGATTTCGATTCATGAAGGGCTGCAAGGTCGCGTTCGGCGGCACCCATGTCGATTGTGTCCGGGACGTGTCCCAAAAGACCGAGATGAACCGCTCGCAGTGTGCCATGACCCAAGCCGGTAAATGCGAGCGATCCATGCAGGTCGATCTCAATATGAGCGCCAGAGCAAACCGCACCTTCGGCGATTGCCTCTTCAACGAAACGCGCAGCGATCCGCATTGGCCCCACGGTGTGCGAGCTTGACGGGCCTATTCCGATTTTGAAAATGTCAACGAAGCTGAGCATGATGCGCAAAGCCTAATCGATCGCTTATCGAATGGCGACCCGCAAAAATATTCGGCGAATTGAGTTCAGTATGATGGTATGATCCCGCGTTCATTCAGACCATTGCTCGCTCAAAACAGCTTTTGCGTGCACACCGCGCCAACCTCGCCTAAACTGCGTCGCCCAACTCATAGCCGATAAGGTATGATCATGATCACGCTTCATCATTTGCGGATTGGCCGCTCGGTATTTTGCGCCTGGCAGCTTGAAGAACTAGGCATCGACTATGCGATTGAAATTTACGTGCGTGATGAGCGCGGTCGCGCGCCGGCTGAACTTCGCCAAATCCACCCGCTTGGAAAATCGCCGGTGATTGAGGATGATGGCCTCGT
>JBCDDR010000210.1:0-4476 GCA_039180205.1 Pseudomonadota bacterium
AAGCCGACTTTGGGGAGGCGATCGGCCAAGGCAACGGCCAATCACACTTATCACTGTGAGATTTTCACCAACGGGCGTTGCGCCCGGCGAGCGGCAGGCATCTCAAACCTTTCGCGCGGAAAATACGCTTTTTCCCGCCCGTGTCTATGGGAAATCCTCTCCTTCTCCCTCTTCCTCTCCCCGGCCCGCCCTGCCAAAGTCTGCCTCGGCGCTGTCCTGCCCGGCATCGATAATTTGGCGGCGGATTGCGCGGGTGCGGGTAAAAAGAGTTTCAAGCCCATCGCCATCGCCGTAGCGGATTGCCCGCTGGAGTGCCGTCAGGTCTTCGCTGAATCGTCCAAGCATTTCCAGCACGGCCTCGCGATTGTGCAAAAACACATCGCGCCACATGACGGGGTCAGAGGCCGCAATCCGCGTAAAATCGCGAAACCCTCCGGCGGAGTATTTGATCACTTCGGAGTTGGTGACTTTTTCGAGGTCCGATGCTGTGCCGACGATATTATAGGCGATCAAATGGGGTACGTGGCTGGTGATGGCAAGCACGAGATCATGATGTTGTGCCGACATGATTTCAACGTCGCTGCCAAGTGCGCGCCAAAATGCAGCCAGGCGATCTACCGCTGACGGATCGGCGTTGTCGGGCGGGGTCAAAATGCACCAGCGTCCCTGGAATAGCGACCCAAATCCGGCATCCGGGCCCGACTTTTCGGTACCCGCAACCGGATGTGCCGGGATGAGATGAACATTCTCTTGGCAGGCCGGGGCGAGCATCTCAAAAACCGAGGATTTTACCGAACCCACATCGCTTAAAATGGTACCCGGGCGCAGCGCCTCGGCCAGCGGCCCCGCCAAAGAAGCGAAGGCACCGACGGGAACCGCAAGAATGACGAGGTCCGCATCCGCAACCGCCGCGGAAAGTGTATCAACAACCTGGTCGCTGCATCCGATTTCGTCGAGCCGCCCCCGCACCTCGGCTGAAGCATCAAAGACACTGGTCGACTGAGCGGCCCCCGTGTCGCGCACCGCTCTCAGCACAGATGACCCGATCAGCCCGCCGCCGATAACCGCGAGCTTCTGGATCGGGGGCGAACCGGTATCGGTCATCCGCGCGCTTGGTCCAGAAAAGCTTTCAGCGCGGCAATCACACCCAGGTTTTCTTCCTCCAGCCCAACTGAAATACGCAGGCAGTTGGGGAGCCCCTGACCAGGCAGCCACCGCACAGTATAGCCAGCGCCCTGCAGTGCCTTGTTTGCGGTTTCCGCCGTAACCGGGCCTTCGCTCGGAAACTCAACCAGTATGAAATTCGCGACCGATGGGACGACATGCAGCCCCAGCGCTTTCACCTCGTCGGTTAGCCAGCCAAGCCAAAGATCATTATGCGCCTTGGCTTTTTCCAGAAAATCAACATCAGATAGGGCGGCAATTCCCGCCGCGTGTGCAGGCTCCGATACATTGAAAGGCGCGCGGACCTTGTGAAGCGCATCAATGATTGGCTTTGGCGCATAGGCCCAGCCGAGCCGCGCCGAAGCGAGCCCGTAGATCTTAGAAAAGGTGCGCGTCATAATGACGTTTTCGCTGCGGGCAACGAGATCGATACCATCGGAATAGTCAGGGGCATCGACATATTCCGCATAGGCACTGTCAATAACCAGAACGACATGATCAGGCAGGCCCTGTTTCAGCCGATCGACCTGTTGCGAGGATATGTAGGTGCCCGTCGGATTGTTCGGATTGGCAAGGAAAACCACCTTTGTCCGGTCGGTCACATGGTCGAGCAATGCTTCGACATCGGCGGTATAATTCTGGTCGGGGACTTCAATCGCATTTGCGCCGACCTTCCGCGCCGCGATCGGATAGACCATAAAGCCATGGCGCATATAGAGAACATCGTCCCCGGGTCCTGCGAAGGCCATCGCGATCATGTTGAGAAGCTCATCTGACCCGGCGCCGCAGATTATCTGATCGGGCGGAAGGTCATAGGTGGTGCCGATCTTCTGGCGCAACTCGGGGCAACTTCCCTCAGGATAGCGGTGCATATCAAGTGCCGCTTGGCGATAGGCTTCCACGGCGAGGGGGCTGGGGCCGATAGCGCTTTCATTGGCTGACAGCTTGATCGCTGGAGCGCCGGTCGCAGTAATCGCTTTGCCGGGTACATAAACCGGAATGTCATCGAGCCAGGCATTGGGCCGAGGCGAATGGCTTGGGGTGGTCATGTCATATCTCTTGCGGTTGTGGATATCTCCGATCTGAGGCTTCCTCTATCAGCAAGAGCCCCACAAGAAAAGCGCCTCCAATGTCACTCTTATTTGCGCACAGAGCGCAAGCGATTGTGAAGCGGATTGCGGCTTGATCGCCCCCATGAAAATCGCCAAGAGGGGGCATGGTTTCAAATACACAGTCCCGCGCAGGTCGATCATCGCCATTCGGTGCTGCGCGCACAACGCCCCTCGGTGCCCTGGCCCCGCTCCCTCTTGATTGCGGTGCGGCGCTTGCTGCTCCGGTTGTGGCTTATGAAACCTATGGTGAACTGAACGCCGATCGCAGCAACGCAATTCTTTTGTGCCATGCGCTCACGGGGGATCAATATGCGGCCTCCACCCACCCGGTCACGGGGAAACCCGGCTGGTGGCAGCGTTTTGTTGGGCCCGGCAAAATGCTCGATACCGACCGCTATTGCGTGATCTGCCCCAATGTTATTGGCTCATGCCTTGGCAGCACGGGGCCGGTGAGTGAAAATCCGGAAACAGGCAAGCCCTATGCGATCGATTTCCCGGTCGTGACGATCCGTGATATGGCGCGCGGCCATGCCTCACTCCTTGATTATCTGGGCGTCGAACGTCTGCATGCCGTCATTGGTGGTTCAATGGGCGGGATGCAGGTGCTTGAGTTTATCGCGAGTTTCCCCGAAAGAGCTGCGCGCGCGCTACCGATTGCTACCGCAGCGCGTCATTCAGCGCAGAACATTGCCTTTCACGAAGTCGGCCGTCAGGCGATTATGGCCGACCCCGATTGGCGTGGCGGACGCTATCTCGAAGAAGGTGCGCGACCCGAAAAGGGGCTTGCCGTTGCCCGGATGGCTGCGCACATCACCTACATGTCCGAAGCGGGCCTGATGGGTCGATTCGGGCGTAACCTACAAGACCGTCAGCAGGTGGGTTTTGGCTTTGATGCCGATTTTCAGATTGAGAGCTATCTGCGCCACCAGGGCCGCAGCTTTGTCGAACGCTTCGATGCCAATGCCTACCTGTATATCACCCGTGCGATGGATTATTATGATATCGCCGCGCGTCATGACGGTCGGCTTGCTGACGCCTTTCAACGGGTTGATGCCCGGGTCTGTGTGATTTCCTTCACGACCGACTGGCTTTACCCCACGGCGGAGAGCAAACATCTCGTGCGCGCGCTCAACGCGGCCGGTGTGCCTGTCAGTTTTCTGGAATTGGAAAGCCCGCATGGGCATGACGCGTTTTTATTGCCGCATGCCGAAATGGAAAGCGTCATCACCGGCTTTCTCGCCGCCGAAACGCCGAGAGGTATTTCGCCGCGAAAGGCTGGTCATGACGAATAGCCCAGTCGAGCCTTTGCGCCCCGACCTCGCCGCGATCGCCGATTGGGTGCCGATCGGGTCGCGCGTCATCGACATCGGCTGTGGCGCGGGGGATCTGCTCGTATTTTTGCGCGACCAGCGGCGTTGCGATGCGCGCGGGCTCGAACTCAACGCGGATCGCGTTCGCAAATGCGTCGCGCGCGGGCTGCCCGTAGTCCAGGGCGATGCGAATATCGATCTAGCCGACTATGCCAATGGCGCTTTTGATATCGCTATCCTCAGCCAGACGATGCAGACGATGGAGCGTCCTGATCGAACGCTTCAAGAGCTTGCGCGGATTGCTCCGCGGGTGATCGTCTCGACACCCAATTTTGCGCATTGGCGCATTCGGTTTCACCTGCTGATTGGTGGTCGCATGCCCTTGTCGCCCGCACTTCCCTTTGAATGGTACGAAACGCCGAACATTCACCTTTGCACGCTGCTCGATTTTGTTGACCTGGTCGCGGCACAGGGGCTCCGCGTTTGTCGATCGCTCATGGTGCGCGGGGATAAGCGGTTTGAACGGCCCGTGACGGCGGTTGAGAACTGGCGGACCGAAGTGGCGGTTTTCGAACTCGCTCGTGCTGTCGCGGTGGGTGCCGGAGGCGGTTCGGAAAGCCCCTAGACAAGCGATGGTGCCCTCACTATAACCCCGGTCTGCCATACGGTATGCCCAGGTAGCTCAGTTGGTAGAGCAGCGGACTGAAAATCCGCGTGTCGGTGGTTCGAATCCGCCCCTGGGCACCACTAAAATTTTGTCCGACCCGGAGACATGGGTAACAGATTGTACCTAAGACATGGGTGACACTCTGGTACCGAATGGGTTTTTGATAGTCTGCAAAGTTTTCTGTTCCAAGTCTATGTATCCGAGGTCGTGGCTCATGAAGCTG
>JBCDDR010000211.1:0-4452 GCA_039180205.1 Pseudomonadota bacterium
CATCCGGTTTGCACCTCGACAAAGGCGCGGGTGCGTTCCGAATACCCCCGCGCGAGATGACCCGCATGCTCCCGGACGCTCATGATGTCCGAAACACGGACCTTGAGGCCGAGCATGTCCTCATCATCCGTTGCGCCGAGCCCCTGGTAGCTTTCGGGCGCAAACTTCTCTTCATTTCCCAAAACCCGCGCGACCCCGGGTAGATCGCGAAACTGGTCAGGGTCAATCTGTGCCGCACAGCCGGTCACAACGATCTGTGCATCAGGCCGGTCGCGGTGAAGCCGCCGCACACGCTGGCGCGATTGGCGAACCGCTTCCCCGGTCACCGCGCAGCTGTTGAGCACGATGAGACCTTCGGCCACAGCGTCACGGGCTTTGGTGATCGCCTCGCGGATGACATCGCCATCACGCATGTTGAGCCGGCAGCCCATATTGATAATTTGAGGGGGTTGGGTCGGCATGGGTTTAATCTTGCAGCACCACGCGGCCTTCGTAAGCGAAGGCAATCGGCCCGGTCATGATAATCCGTCCGTTGATGTCCTGGCTCAGCACAAGTTTGCCTCCGGGCAATTGGATCGCGACCTCGTCGGCCACGAGTTTTCGTTCCCGAGCCGCAACATAGGTCGCACACGCCGCAGTTCCACACGCTTGCGTCAGGCCGGCACCGCGTTCCCACACCCTAAGGCGGATGCTTTTGGGCGAAACAACTTCGGCAACCGACACATTTACCCGCTCGGGAAACAAGGCATTGGTTTCAACTTCGGCCCCCCATTTCGCGAGGTCAATCGCTGCTGCTGGATCAACAAAAAAGACCACATGCGGGTTCCCCATGTTGACCGCCACCGGGTTGGCGAGCGGTCCGACTCGTAAATCAACTTCGTCGGTATCCTGCGGCCAGGCGAGCGGAATATCCTGCCAATCGCGCTTGGGAAGCCCCATATCCACAGCCATCAACGGCGAGGCCTCGCTCTCGACCAATCGAAGCGGTTCGGCGCCACCCGTCGGCGCTTTCGGCGTCGCCGATGCTTCATAGGGTCCAACCTTCCAAGCCGTCAGAAGGCCTCCCGCGGTTTCAATCGAAACCTTTGCATCAGGCCGGGGGGTCAACGCCGGGTTTTTTTCCCGTTCGGCATCCAACAGCCAAGCCACGCATCGCGTCGCATTTCCGCACGCCCCCGATTCGCTGCCATCGGCATTGAAAATCTGCATCCATACGTCCGCGGCACTTGCCTCACGCAGAATAATCACCTGATCACAACCAATGCCACGGCGGCGGTCAGCAATGGCAGCGCAAACCTCTGAGGAGAATGAGAGCGGCCGCGTGCGCGCGTCAAAGATTACGAAATCATTGCCAGCGCCGTGCATTTTGACAAACGGAATGCTCCCTTCACCCGCCGGGTCGCCTGTCTCGATTTTCGACATGGACAATTCGCTCTCAACTCAGTTCAAACGCCGCCGTGCGACGGTTCTGTTGGCGATATAGTCAGTTTCTCTTGTGCGCTCAAGCTGCAGCTACATGCTCGACCGTTGGCCGATGCGCGAAGCCAGCGAAATGACGATCAGATGTCGTTGGTCGCATCTTCGCCACCACCTGTCGACAAATCAGTGGATATTGACGCGATTCATCACGTTGAGCATTGACTCAATGCTACATTGTAGTACCTATGCGACGTGATAGTGAAATTCAGGATCAGAATTCGGGATCAGGCTGGGCCGCTGATCATCAGGAGATGGGACAACGCCATGACAAAGGTATCCAAAACGCGGACGGACGATAAATGTGCGCCCGAGATTTCAAAGTCGGAATATGATATTCTGCGACCGCTGTGGAAGCAAAGTCCGTTGAGCGTGCGCGAAGTTCACGACCAGACCTCGGTGACGAGCGGTTGGGCCTATACCACCACCAAAACGACAATGGATCGGCTTGTCGCCAAAGGCATGCTTGCCCGAGAGCAGCAACACGGGGTTTTTGTGTATCGCCCGCTGATCAGCAAACCCGCGGGGCTCGCGCAGATGATTCGCTTCTTTGCCGACCGGGTGCTGGAAATGGACCGCGTGCAAGTCGTGTCCATGATGCAGGGGAATGGTGCCTTGAGCGATCATGAGGTTGAAGAGCTGACACGCTTGATCGACGATCGTGTTGACGAAAGCGAACGGTGTTAGGCGAAAGCTAAGACCACCATCACATATTGCCAAATTCTGAACGACGATGAGGGGGCAGGACGATGACAGATTTTTCCGAACCTACGATGATTGAAACACTCACGGCAAATGCCGAGGGTTTGCTTGCCCTGCTGGGCCAACAGGCGCTTTATGCCTCGGTTCTTGCGGTACTGGTTTTCGCACTGATCAAGGTCGCGAAATTCAAAAACCCTGTTTGGTCGTATGGCCTATGGACCCTCGTCCTGGTGCGGCTGGTCTTACCCGTCGATTTAGCATCGCCGGTCAGCCTGCGGGCAGCGTTCGACTGGGCTGCCGGGAAAGCTACTCCTGTTGCCGAGCAGATTGAGCTTATCCCGCTGGAGGCGCTTCCCGATGTGGCGTGGCGCAGCCAACGTGAAACACAAAACCCTCGGCCTGACCTCGCCGCGTTGGCAGCGATGCCGGTTGAAGATGTGAATGCGCCCGATTTCGCAGCTCCTGGTGAGATATTTGTCGATGACTCCAAAATCGCCTACAACCCCTTCGATTCGAGGAAGGGTTCTGTTTCCAGCACATTTTCGCGCGATATAGCAAACATGGCTGGCAATCGGTCAGCCGTATCGCAGCTCGAACAGCGGCGAGATGGCGGGCCAGATCGGCTGACCGGCGTAGCCACGCGCACGCCGACTGAGATCATCCCCGGGATCGATACGCTCCTGCCGTCGGCAACACCTCGCACACCGGGCATCATTCAGACGCTTGCTGGTTTGCCGTGGGCTTTGATGCTCTCTGGGATGTGGCTGATCGGCGTGATCACACTAACGGCGCGGACGCTTGTGCGGCTGCGTGTCTATCATCGTGAGCTGAAATCAGCCCAAACGATTGATACGCCGGAAGCCATTGCGCAAGTCGCCCGCTGGAGCGAGCGTTTCGGTGTGAAGCGCAAGGTGAGGCTGGTGACCAGCCCCGCGGCATTGACCCCCTTCACCGGCGGGATCATTCGTCCGTACATTTACATCCCCGGTTATATGCTGAGCGCAAGCCCGGTTCACCTGAACGCCGTGATCGGCCATGAAATGGCGCATATCAGCCGCCTTGATGACCTGTGGATCAAAATCGAGGCCGTAATACAAATTCTGTTCTTCTTCCTGCCGTTTGCCTGGCTGGCCGGGAAACGCATTGGTGATGCCCGTGAGACGATCTGCGACCGGATGGTCGTCTCTTCGGGCTGGGTTTCCTCCCGCGACTATCTGTTGGGTCTTGTGACCGCCCTGAAAGGTGCCCGCGAACAACACGGCGTACCGCTCGCCGCGATGGGCGAAGCGAAAAAGCATCTGATCGAACGGATCATGCAACTGAAGGGGCGCGACGCCTCACGCCCGCTAGCCATCATTCCAGTAACAGTGGCGATTGGCTGTCTTGCAATCACGCTGTTGCCGATGGCCGCGCGCGGTGACGATCCAAGCGACGCGTTGGACGAAAAAACGCAGCAAGCTGGCGTCCTCGTCGCACCGAATGGCCGCATCATGCTCGCCCAGGCAAACAACACGGCAACGCTGACAAATCCGCTTGCTGCGCTTGAGGACAAGCCCACGAAAACCAAAGTAAAAAATAAGTCCAAAGCGAAGTCTAAGTCTCAATCGATGACATTCGACAACAATTTCCCTTTCGATGCCGACGACATGAGGGCTTTCGGGCAAAAGAGCAATCTTCGGTCAGAGGCCGAGCGCGAGCGGCATGAAGAGGCACGTCGGGAATACGAGGCGAGGCGCCGTGAGCATGAAGCCGAACGTCGTGAACACGAAGCCGAACGTCGGGAACGCGATGCCGAGCGTCGGGAACGCGATGCCGAGCATGAGCAAAGAATGCTCGAGCTAGAGCAACGTCGCCTGGAACAGGAGCGTGAACGGCTTGAGCGCGCGCAAGAACGGCTTGAGGAGCGTCAAAGACGAATTGAGGAAAGAATTCGGGAACGCAGAAGGGCTGGGTCGGCAATGACAACCGGCGCGCAGCACGAAGAGAACACCCGGGAAAAAATTGAGCTGAACCTCAAAATTAAACGGGATATTGTTGAAGCGCTGACAGAGGCGCTTGAGGATGTGCGCGACGAGCTTGGTGATTTCAATATAAATGAAACGCTTGATAGAGCGCTGAAGGACGCCGCCGCCTCGCTTCGGGCAGCCGAAAAACAGCTCAAGGACGTTGAGATCAATATCGAATTCGACAGTAAGACTGAGTTTGAAGGCCTCGATCCTGAAAAACAAGCCGCGCGAGCAGCTGAGTTTGCCCGCGTCACGGGTAAAGAGGCCG
>JBCDDR010000212.1:0-4438 GCA_039180205.1 Pseudomonadota bacterium
ACCCGAGGCAACGCCCTGCTCGCTGAATTTGGATATCAGCAACCGACCGGGAACCGCCCATGATGGGTCCGGTAGCCCTGACTTTGGTTTTGGCGGGCCTAACGACAGTTATCCTGCTGATGATCGCCATTCCTCTCGGTTGGTGGCTTGCGACCACGCGCGCACGTTTACGACCACTGGTTGAAGCGATCACGACGATGCCGTTGGTGTTGCCGCCCACCGTTTTGGGGTTTTACCTGCTGATTTTGATGGCGCCAGATGCCCCGCTTGGCGCGCTCTGGGTGCGGTTAACTGGCGATAGTTTGAGCTTTTCGTTTGCAGGGCTTGTATTGGCATCGGTGATCTATTCACTCCCCTTCGCCGTTCAACCCATTTCGAGCGCCTTCAGCGCCATGGGTCGCGCGCCGATTGAAATGGCACGCACCCTTGGTGCAACGCGGCTTGACGCTTTTCTATCGGTCGCGCTGCCGATGACCCGACGCGGGATGTTGACAGCTGCCGTCCTGAGCTTTGCCCACACCGTTGGTGAGTTTGGCGTTGTTCTGATGGTGGGTGGGAATATCCCCGGTCGCACGAAGGTAATTTCAATCGCGATCTATGAGCATGTCGAAACATTGAATTACGGCAGTGCGCATCGGCTTTCGCTTGGCCTCATGGCCTTTGCGCTGATCACTTTGCTCGTTGTTTTTGCCATTAACAGTCGGACGGCCCGCGCTCATGGCTGAATATATTCATCTTCACATGTCGCATGGAGTGAACGCGGCCTTTCGTTTGACCGCAGGTATGGATCTCGACCTGCACAGGGGCCCGGTTGCAGTCTTTGGCCCGAGCGGCGCGGGAAAGACCACGTTGCTGCGGTTGATCGCGGGGCTCGATCGACCCGAAGAAGGGATTGTTCGATTGCATAGCGCAGACGGCCCGGCAGAAACCTGGTTCGACCAATCAACGGGTGAACACCTTTCCCCTGAGCGACGCGGGATTGGCTTTGTATTTCAGGACCCGACCTTGTTTCCGCACCTCACCGTTGCAAATAATCTTGCCTATGCCCGGACGCGCGCAAAACGCCGCGGGGTCGCCCTTTCTGATGCCAACAGAGCGACATGTTTCGATCATCTGAGGCTCAACCCGTTGCTTGATCGCCGGGTTCAGAACCTATCAGGCGGCGAAGCGCGCCGCGTGGCCCTGATGCGCGCGCTCGAATCAGCTCCCCGGCTTTTGCTGCTTGATGAGGCGTTTTCCGGGCTTGATCGTGCGCGGAAAACGCGGCTGATTGGCGCTCTCAAAACGATCCTCGCCGAAAGCCGGATCGCTTGTCTGTTTGTAACCCACGCCGAAGAAGAGCTGGCGGCACTCTCACGGCAGGTGGTTCAGATCGAAAATGGGACCGTACACCCGCCCGTACCCACGGCAGATTTTCTCACTCACCTCTCCCCTGATCGAGCAACGCCACTTGCATTGCTTGAGGCCGAAGTCATGGGCATTGACGCCCGCCAGATGCTTCTCATCGTCAAGGTATCGGGGGCGACCATTACTGTCCCCTACACCGATGGGACAATCGGCCAGATTTTGCCGGGACAAATGCTGACGGTGGTTATCGACGCACGAGATGTCGCTCTGTTTCAGGGGACAGAAGAAGAGACCAATGCTCTCGCCACCGGCCTCAGCATTCGCAATCACGTACCCGCAACGGTGGCAAAAATCTCCGCGCCCGAAGACAGCCCGTTTGCGACGGTTGCACTCGACACGGGGGATCAACAAATCTGGGCAAGACTCACGCGGGCGAGTGTATCCGACCTTGGCCTGGCCCCCGGCATGGCGGTACAGGCACTCGTCAAAGCCGTTAGGCTTAGCCCCTAACCATCAATCGCAAACGATCCTACCGCGCGAGCGTCATCAACAAATGCCTGCACCAACAAGCGGTCGGGCTCATCAAGCATGTGCATGAGCACGGTCCAGAACCCGGCCACCGCTTCCGGACCCGCAGCCCGGTAGGCAGCTGCAATTCGCTTTTGCTGAATCGCCGAAAGCTGACGCTCTAACCCGTGTCCCTTTTCGGTGAGCCGCAAACAGCGCTGACGCCGGTCAACCTCACCCACCGTCTGGCGCACATATTCGGCCCCCAACAAATCTTTCAAAACCCGCGAAAGGCTCTGTTTCGTCACACGCAGGAAACTCAGTAACTCGGACACCGTCAGGCCAGGCTGACGCCCGACAAAGTGCAACACACGATGGTGCGCCCGGCCCAGATCGTGGGCGCTCAACAACGCATCGGCGTCGCGATCAAAGTCCCGATTCACAAAAAACAGTAATTCGATACCACGGCGTAGCTCGGCCTCGCGCAGAAAAAGCGGCGGTATTGGGGTACGTACGTCAGTCATGTTGACATATATCAATCATCAATCGTAACAGGCGCAAGGTTATTTTGGTGCCATTGTCGTGAATGGTGATGGCGCGCGGGAGTGGGTAATGTCCTGCTTCGCATACAATGTTTCTTTTGAAAGGCACACGGATGGCCCCCCAACCCTTTGATGATCGCGATGGCACTATCTGGTTTGACGGGAAAATGGTCGATTGGCGCGATGCCAACGTTCATGTGCTGACGCATGCGCTGCACTATGCGAGTTCTGTGTTTGAGGGCCAGCGTGCCTATAACGGCAAGATCTTCAAGCTCCGCGCGCATACCGAACGCCTGTTTGCTTCGGCAAAGTATCTCGATTTTGAAATTCCCTATACACCGCAGGAAATTGATGACGCCGCCTATGCGGTGATGAAGGCTAATAGCCTGGTTGATTGCTATCTCCGTCCGCTCGCCTGGCGAGGGCCCGAGCAGATTGGTGTTGCGGCAAAACACTGCAAAACCCATGTCGCGATCGCGGCCTGGCCTTGGCCTTCATACTTCTCCCCTGAGGCCCGTATGAAAGGTTTGCGCGTGGAAATGGCGAAATGGCAGCGCCCTGCCCCATTCACCGCGCCCACGGCGGCGAAGGCAGCCGGGCTCTATATGATCTGTACGCTCTGCAAGGATCAGGCTGAGGCGAACGGCTACGACGATGCGATGATGCTCGATTGGCGCGGTCAGGTTGCCGAGCTGACCGGCGCGAATATTTTCTTTGTCAAAGAGGGCGTTATCCACACCCCGACGCCAGATTGCTTCCTTGACGGCATCACCCGCCATACCGCGATCGATATGGCGCTCGAGGCAGGTGTTGAGGTGATTGAACGCGCCATCATGCCCGATGAAATGGAAGGGTTTGAACAGGCCTTCATTACCGGTACCGCTGCCGAGGTGACCCCGTTACGCGAAATCGGCCCCTATAATTTTGAGGTAGGTGAACTGGTCAAAGACCTGATGGTGAAATACGACGCACTTGTCAGGGCCTGATGCGAGGCGCAAATCACGAAAAGGCGCCCCCTCGTTGAGACGCCTTTCCGCAACGACGTGAACGCAAGTTTCTCAGACGCGTCGCCGCCGAGCGAAGCTAAGGCCTGCAAGCGTTAGACCTATAAGCCCAAACGCACCCGGCGCGGGAACTGGATCGGGGTCAGGGTCTGGAAATACGACATCGCCTCCCACCCCGGAAAAACCGAATATGAATGTATTCGAGGGATTTCCGGCCGAATCGTCAAGACCGAGACCATCGGGATCGAAATCAACCTGGCCGAAAGAAAACACCTCAGCCTCGACAGCGGCAAGCGCAGCAATCGCACCCGCTTCCGTCAACGATGCCCCATAAAAAATATCGAAGGTGAGACTTTCACCATCCATCAGAGCGCCGAAACCGAAATCAAAGTTTGCACCGTGATCAGCAGGGCCTTCGTCTTCAAAACTAACGGTGTCTTCGGTGAGACCCGCAAGTAAAGTACGGCCTGCAAATGGGTCTGAGGAATCGAAACCGTTATTTCCCGAAAACAGAACGGCATCCGCCTCTTCAACACCGCCAATTGTGACAAGTTCTGAGAATGTACTTGGCTCAATGTCCCAATCGAATGTCCGCGTGTACCGCACGTCAGCGATGTCAGCACCCGAGATATTTTCTATCGTCACACTGACTTGATAAAGGTCCGGCGTTTCCGGTGAGGGTGTGAATATGTGCGATACGCGCAGCTCTCCCGTCGATAACTCTGCGACCGAAGTTGCAGTTGACGCCGTAGAGTCAAACGATATTGACGTAAGATTAAAAACGCCGTCGTCGTTATTTGCGAAACCGGATACACCGGTGTCACCAATACCTATACCGAAGCCTTCGCACAGGCAGCCATGCGACGTCGACTCGTTACCTGTTGGCAAGTAGCGGAGCCCGACGATGCTTGTTCCCGTAACTGGAGACGGATCCCCGAGTATATCTTCAGGATTCAACTGACCAAAATCATCAACACCAAGTTGGATCGTACCATTATCAATAATCGCTGATGCATTTACTGAGTTTGAAATTGCACC
>JBCDDR010000213.1:0-4436 GCA_039180205.1 Pseudomonadota bacterium
ACCCGATCATCCTTTGTTCGCGCGCTTCCTCACGCATACGTTTTTGCAGTTTTTCAAACGCGCGCACTTCAATCTGGCGCACACGCTCACGCGAGATTTCGTATATCTTGCTGAGGTCTTCGAGTGTCGCCGGATTATCCTTAAGTCGCCGCTCGGTCAAAATGTGCTTTTCCCGATCATTCAGAACATCCATCGCGCTCATCAGCAATTCGCGGCGCTTCCCCAACTCCTCAGTTTCGGCAACGACCGTCTCCTGATCGGGCGTCTCGTCGACCAGCCAATCCTGCCATTCGCCATCCCCGTCGATACGCATCGGGGCGTTAAGGCTATGATCATGCGCCAACATCCGACGGTTCATCGACACGACATCATCTTCCGAAACGTCGAGCTTGGTGGCGATCTCTGAAACCTGATCGGGACGCATATCACCGTCCTCAATCGCTTTGATCTGCCCCTTCATCCGACGCAGGTTGAAAAACAGTTTCTTTTGCGCAGCGGTCGTACCGATTTTCACGAGTGACCATGACCGTAGAATATATTCCTGGATCGCAGCGCGGATCCACCACATGGCGTAGGTGGCAAGCCGAAAGCCTTTTTCGGGGTCGAAGCGCTTGACGGCCTGCATCATCCCGACATTACCCTCGGAAATCAGCTCGGCGACCGGCAGGCCGTACCCCCGATAGCCCATTGCAATCTTGGCAACAAGACGCAGATGCGAGGTGACAAGCTGGTGCGCTGCGTTGCGGTCTTCATGTTCGACCCAACGTTTGGCGAGCATATATTCCTGATCCTGCTCCAGCATGGGAAACTTACGGATTTCCTGAAGATACCGGCTAAGGCTGCCGTCGGGCGTAATTGTTGGTAAATTTGGTGTCTTACTGCTCATCGCTGGTCTCCCCCAATATGAAAGCGGGACGATCCCGCAGCTTCCGATCCCGCAAAACCCGATCCTTGAGCATCAAACAATTTACGGTCTTTCCGAAACTGCTCGAGACGATATCGTAGACAATAGTGCGTCAAAATCAAATGGGGGTGAGCATTCAAATTTCAATGCAGCCCCGGTTTCGGGATGAACAAAGCCAAGCTCAGCGGCATGGAGAGCCTGACGCTGAAACGGCTCACCATTCGCCATGATTTGAGGGCGTCGCCCGCCATAAAGTTGATCACCAACCAAAGGATGACCAGCATCCGACATATGCACGCGAATCTGATGGGTCCGCCCCGTTTCCAACCGACAATCGATCAGACTAACCATGGTATTGGCGCTCCATCGCCAGCTCTGTTTGACATGATAGTGCGTGACCGCATTCCGGCCTTTCTCATCGTCAACAACCGCCATTTGCAGCCGATGCGTTGGATGTCGGCCAATCGGCTTGTCCACTTTATGAACAAGTGGTGTCGGCCGCCCCCAGACAAGCGCAACATATTTCCGTTCAATCGAATGGTCGGCAAACTGAGTAGCCAGGGCCTCATGAGCGGCATCAGTTTTCGCAACAACAATTAACCCGGAGGTATCCTTATCTATCCGATGGACAATTCCGGGGCGCCGCACTCCGCCAATACCGGATAGGCTGTCCCCACAATGATGGAGGAGCGCATTCACCAGAGTGCCCCGGCCATGTCCGGGAGAGGGATGAACGACAAGACCTGCGGGCTTATTGATGACAATCAGGCTCTCGTCTTCATACATGATGTCAAGCGGTATTGGTTCAGGTCCGATCGTGCTTTCAACGACTTCCGGAACGGTGATTTCAAACAGGTCGCCGACACGAACCTTTTGTTTCGCACTCAACGGTGACCCCGATCCGATTGTCGTTGACCTCAATCGCACCGCGCCAGAGGCGATCAGATCCTGGATGCGCTGCCGGCTCAGATCAGGAACCCGATTGCTGAGTGCCTTATCCAATCTCATCCCGCTTTCATCGGCGGTTATCTCGACCTCGCGAAGGTCTGGTTTCGCGTCCGGGCTGGTCGGTTCTACTTCCATAAATCTTCCTGAATAGCCGACATCGAACGCGCGCATCTCGTAACACGCTCGGTTTTCTGCTAAGGCACTCATGTACAAAACGTCGCACCTAAACCGAGTGCGGTCCTCGCGACTAAGCCGTTGAAAACCTATGTTACTCTACATTCAGACCCATCATTTTGATGTTCTTCATCATGAAAGCAACCGCGTCTGGCCGCGCGAGGCATGTGCGATGCTGATAGGCACCCGTACCCCGGATGCCACCGAAATTAAAGACATTGTCATCGCAGAAAACACTGCAGACTGCCCCTGTCTTCGCTTCGACATCGACGAAAAATCTTTGTTCGCAGCCCATCGACGCGCCCGAGATCGAGGCCTGGAGACGCTTGGATGCTTTCATTCGCACCCACAAGGTATCGCGAAACCATCAGTACATGATGCCGCGAGAGCGTTTGAGCCGGAGCAACTTTGGCTGATTGGCGGATATCGGAATCTGCTGCGGCCATCGCGATGTCAACCGCAAGAGAAAACCAAACCACGGGGCCGATTTCATATCAACGCGTTTTCGGTTTCCAAGCCGGCCGACGACGTCATCGCGAAGTTTCGCCCCCTTGCGATACGGTTTTTCTCTTGACCACGAGAGAAGGAAGCGCTCTCAACTCAAGCCTCGGCGGAGATGGGAGGTACCATGGCAACGGGCAAGGTAAAATGGTTCAATCCGCGCAAGGGGTACGGCTTCATTCGACCCGATCTTGGTGACCAGGATGTCTTCGTGCATATCAGCGCGATCGTTCGGTCAGGCCTTGAAGAACTGCGCGATGGCGAGCGTGTTGAATTTGAACTCAACCAGCTTGGTGATGGACGCACAATTGCTGCGGGTCTGAACATCATTGACCAGAACCACTAACGACAATAACGCCAGTCGAACCCATGAGGGCGTCTTAAAGCGGGTTCAGATTGCGCGAGCGGCTGTATTTCAGATAGCCGACATTCGCACCGGCGCGAAAGCCGACGCCCAGCCGAATGGGCGCGATGATAACCCGGCCGCGTTGATGATAGTTGACCCCAACACCGCCAACAACAAACACCTGGCCCTCAACCGCAGGAAACCGGTGAAACATATCTTCGGTGTCATAGAGATTATAGACGAGCGTAAAGGTTTTTGCCGCATTCGCACCGATATCGAGGCCTACCGATGGCCCTGTCCAGAAAATGTCGCGCTCGCCCTCAATTTTGTGGTGCAGTTTTCCGCTACCATAGCGAAGCGCTGCTAGAAATCCGCCGCCGGCCTCTTCGCCGATGATATAGCCGTTTGGTCGGCCAAGCTTCGAAAAAACCTTTTCGATCCCGCGCGCGATCCCCTCAGCACCCTTACCGAACGCGCGTTCCGCTGCTTCAACTAAGCGCTCTTGGTCATAGGTTTCCTCATCGGCACCCGAAGCTGCCGCTGTATCATCCGGAGCAACCCCGGTCGGGTCGCTCACCGACGCGGGCTCGGGCGCTCGTTTCGCGCAAGCTGTGATCGTTCCACCGACCAGAGCAAGAACCAGAAGTAAGATAAGTTTACCATTGAACAAAGGACAGACAGCCACCTGATCACCCTCTTATTTTCATTCCATCTTTGGCGAACGTCATATCGTTGGCTCGTCACAAAACATGTCATAACAATGTCCATCACACCAAAAACAACCGGTTCTCACCTTGCTCTCACAGGGCGTCCTGAAGTAGCGTTTCGAAAAGAACAAAATGTATCTGGTAAGTCATTTGGGGATGTTGATATGCTTGGTTTAATGCAGGAATGGCCGCTTCTCGTATCGAAAATTCTTGAGCACGCGGAGATTAATCACAACCGGCGGGAAATCGTCACGCTGACGACTGAGGGCCCTGAGCACCGCTATACCTACGGCGAATGCGGGATCCGCGCACGTAAGGTGGCTCAAGCGCTCGAACGGCTGGGTGTCGGGTTTGGCGATCGAATTGGTACGCTGGCCTGGAACACCTATCGCCATGTTGAGTGTTGGTACGCGATCAGCGGCATGGGAGCGGTCACGCACACAATCAACCCGCGATTGTTTCCTGAACAGATTGTCTACATCGCCAACCACGCTGAGGACCGCATTCTGTTTTTCGACACGACGTTTATGCCGCTGATTGAAAAACTGGGTCCGATGATGAAAAGCATTGAGCATTTTGTCGCCATGACGGACAGCGCTCACATGCCCGAAACCTCACTTCCCAATGTCGTTTGTTATGAGGATATCGTCGAAGCCGAAGACGGGAACTATGAGTGGCCGGAGTTTGACGAAAATACCGCCGCGGGACTTTGCTACACCTCGGGAACCACCGGCAATCCCAAGGGGGTGCTCTATTCCAATCGCTCGAACGTATTGGTTTCAATGTCGGCGTGCACGACTGATGCACTCTCGATGTCAAGCCGGGATAATGTGTTGCCAGTGGTGCCCATGTTCCA
>JBCDDR010000214.1:0-4436 GCA_039180205.1 Pseudomonadota bacterium
ATTTTTCAGGCGTTTAGGCCCTTTCCCAGCGTCACCAAGCGAATGTCAGTTTGCGACCAGGTCGAAAAAGGCGCGCGATATAAAGTAGCGTTAGTAAAGCGCGGATCGCCTGAAACATCCGCCCCGACCCAGCTCGGCATCGAAAGCGCGATGTCAGCATTGTCCAGTTCGATCTCCGCAATGAGCAATCCGGCATTTGCTCCGGAAAACTCATCAATTTCCCAACGGTTGCCGTCATGTTCGACAATATGCCGAATTTTACTGACGGGTTCGCGCAAACAAAGCTCTTCCAACATTTGGCGGCCATCAATCGCTGGGATCTCATATTCGAACTCAAACCGCGTGAGCCCGCCGTTCGGATGAGGTGCCTTTAGGGTAAGTTTGTAGGCCTCGTCCTCGCGCCTGATGCGTAAAGTCCGATCGTTGGCATCGAGGAGATATCCCTGCGCCATGTTGATTGAGTGCGACACCAAGGGTCGCCAGTCGTTCGACGAGACGAGAAACTTACGTTCAATTTCAATTCCCACAGTGACTTTGCCCTATCCAAAATATGAGCGACTCGTAGACGGTACCGGCAGCCACCAATGATCGTTCATCGATGCTTGCCACCTGAATTCCTCTCGCGAACATTAACGGCTGTTAGCCATTTGAAAAGTGGGTTTGCCGCGCCTCTCAAAAATTGGGGGATACCCCTCCTTCTCAATCAGGCAAAAGGCTTGCGAACCAGAAAGGTACATGATAAGAACAAAATATAAACAAAAGAGTTGATCACTTTGGATTTAGCTGTGAAAAGGGGTGGAAAATGTATTTGGTTATTTGGGGCGCGTTACTTGTTTTGGCCGCTTTTGCTGCGTTTCCGATCGTCGAGGCGCTTTGGACGCGCTTCCGCTCGCTTTCTCCTCATTCCCGAAAATCATCTCTTTCGCCAAAATCACATTACCTGGTGCCCGATCGCGAGAGACTTTGCTGACACCTCGGTCATTTGGCATATTCGCCGAGCGACACTTCCGCTTATTGCGGGTTACGTTATGTGTTGAGGGCTCGCATAAAAATCTGGCCAGATATAGCTGAATACACGAAATTTTTGCCTTCGCACCTTGACCTCCTCGCCGCCCACCGGCAATTGTAAAGCTGCAAAGAGAGGTGAGGGTATTCAACGCTATTCTGGCGTCGGCTATTTATCTTAATTCATCGTGATCCCCTCCATCCATTCCTCTCGGACGTTACGATTGCGTTTCGTACCTGGCGATCTTGAGCTCGCCCGCGACGCGCCCATGACGCATCCAAGTCATTTGCCAAAGGGTCTGCGCATTCCGGCCCAACATAATCGAGACAGAGGTATCAGGATGATCCAATCGCAAAATGCCCAGATCGACGCAGGTAACACCCCGCGTTTACGCGATATGTTTCGGGACTATGAACTTGACGGTGCATTTGACGAGATGTTCTTGGCTCCGGGGAAAGCACGCCCGCATTTCAATGAGCTTTTTCAACAACTCAAATCCATTGAAGCCGAAACCCTTGGTCACCGGCAATCTGCCGTTGAAAAATCCTTCATGGACCAAGGCATTACGTTCACGGTCTATGGTGACGAGGGATCGATCGAGCGTATTTTTCCAACCGATTGTCTTCCCCGAATTATTCCCGCCAAAGAATGGGAACAGATCGAGGCTGGCCTCACCCAACGGCTTCAGGCGATCAATCTTTTCCTTTCGGATGTTTACCACGAAGAAAAGATCATCCTCGATGGTATCGTCCCGCGCGAACTGATCTACAATAACAAGCATTATCGGCGAGAGATGCGCGGTGTGCGCGTCCCTCATGATGTTTATGTCAATGTGTGCGGTAGCGACCTCATTCGTGATGCCGACGGGCAATATCGCATTCTCGAGGATAATCTGCGCGTACCTTCGGGTGCGTCCTACATGCTCGTTAATCGTGAGATCATTCGGCGGTCCTTCCCTGCGATGTACCGGAATTACAATGTCCGCGGCGTTGAACATTATGGGCGCGAATTGCTCAATATGCTCAAGAGTTTGACCCCCCTGTCGGGTGATGACCCCACGATCGTTCTGCTGACACCCGGTGTCTATAACTCCGCCTATTTCGAGCACGCCTTTCTTGCCCAGCAGATGGGCGTTCCATTGGTGGAAGGGCGCGACCTCGTCACCCACGACAACAAGGTCTACATGCGCACCACAGATGGGCTCACGCGCGTGGATGTCATTTATCGGCGGGTCGATGACGACTTTATCGATCCTGTCATTTTTCGTCGGGACAGTATGTTGGGTGTACCCGGTTTGATGAACGCGTACCGGGCTGGCAATATTGCAATCGCAAACGCGCTTGGTACCGGCGTCGCTGATGACAAAGCGCTGTACGCCTACCTGCCCCGGATCATCAAATATTATCTTGATGAGGAACCCATTCTGCAGAATGTGGAAACATATTTATGCCGCGAGGATAAAGGTCTGCAGTATACGCTTGATCGGCTCGAAGACCTTGTCGTCAAAGCCGTTGGCGAATCAGGTGGTTACGGCATGCTTATCGGACCGCACGCCAGCAAAAGTGAAATCGAAGCGTTTCGCAGTGCGATCAAAGCCGAACCTGCCAACTATATCGCGCAACCGACACTGAATTTCTCCCGTGGTCCCTGTATCGTCGAAAATGGTGTCGAAGCCCGCCATGTCGATCTTCGCCCGTTTTTGTTACATGGAGAAAACGCGCGCCTCATCCCAGGTGGATTGACCCGCGTCGCACTACGTCGGGGAAGCCTGGTTGTGAACTCGTCCCAGGGGGGTGGGTCAAAAGATACCTGGGTGCTTGACGAATAGACGTCGTTTTTCAAAGAAGTTTCATTTTTCTCAGAGGGTTATAACGTGGACCTCATGTTATCTCGCACCGCTGACAGTCTTTACTGGATGAGCCGGTATCTGGAGCGGACCGAACACACCGCAAGACTCATGGTCAACCAGCTTGATACCCTGATTGACCAACCGCTTGTCGATACCCAGGCCTCATGGCGCCGCGTACTCAGATCACTCCGCATTTCCTTTCACCCTGATGAGGAGATCCGCGCCGAAGAACAGGCAAAGGCCCTGTTGCTCGACCCGGAGGATGAAAACTCTCTGTTTTCCACTGTTTCGGTTGCGCGTGAGAATGCCCGCCAGGTCCGGACTGAGCTCTCTTCCGAACTTTGGCAGCATCTCAACCGGCAATATCTCGATCTGAAATCGCGCCGGTTCAGGGAGGTGTGGGCGGGTGACTCGATCGGCTTTTGCGTAAATGTGCAGGATGGGATCCAGTTGCTTCGCGGCGTGGGGCTCTCGACAATGACCCATGGCGTTGGATGGCGCTTTATGCAGATGGGTTTGTATCTCGAACGCGCGCAGCTCATGACACGTCTTTTAGACGCCTATTTTGGTGCGCTTCTTGCCGAGGGTCGCGCCCCACGCGATGCGGGATGGGTGTATCTTCTCAAAATGTGTAACGCGAACGAGGCTTTTACGCGCGTTCATACAGCAACGATCAGACCCGACTTGATTGCCGAGTTCCTCATTTTCAGCGAGGATTTCCCGCGTTCCATTCGCTATTGTGTCGATCGGTTACACATTGAACTCGACCTTTTGTGCGATGGCCGCGGCGATCGGGTCACGGCGGTGCCGCAACGGATGGCTGGTCGGCTTCGCGCACGGCTCGATTATGCGGCGGCGGATGAAGTGGCAGGGCACAATGTGACCAGCTTTCTCAATCGGGTACATGATGACTGTCGCGATCTTCACAATGCCATCGTAGACGCCTTCATCGCCTATGATATCGAAGCTCGGGCAAGACTTTAACGCGGACAGAAAATCCAAAATCCCAGGACAAAAGAACATGGAAAACAGCTTTTTCAACGTTCGCCACGTCACGCAGTTCCGCTATAATGCGCCGGTTCGCGAAGCCGTGATGGAGCTATACCTGCAGCCACGGACCGATGACCGTCAGCGGCTGCGTACCTTTGAGATCTCGATCGCGCCGCACGGTCAGTTATTCGGATATTCCGACTATATGGGGAACGCCGTTTATCATTTCGATGTGCCAACGGCTCATGACCTACTCGAAATCGTTATGCAGGCTACGGTTGAGGTGACTCATGCCGCTGCGCTTCCGGATACACTCGAGGGCGTGAGCTGGACCCAGGCACGCGAGGTGGCTACCGACCATGACCGGTGGGAAATGACACAGAACAGCCAATTTGCGCGACCCTCGGAAGCGCTTCTCAGCTTTATTGGTGAGACGGGCCTATCGGCATCGGGCGACGTTCTGACCGCGCTACGCACCCTGACGCAAACGATCTATGACAAGTTTCGCTATGTATCTGACGCAACTTCAGCCGACTCGCCGATTGAAGAGGCACTCGCGAGCGGTGAAGGGGTCTGCCAGGATTTTGCCCA
>JBCDDR010000215.1:0-4435 GCA_039180205.1 Pseudomonadota bacterium
CAAATCAAAAAACACCCGCATCCAATGAAAGCGAAAGCGATCGGTCTATTCGTTGGGGTATTGGTTTCAACCCTCATCGCGGCGACGGCAAATGCCTCAGATCCTGATGGCCAGTTTGCCATCAAGGGGGCGGGAGTAGCCTCGTGCGAACGGTTTGTGACCGCGCGTAAGGAACAAAGCCCGGAGTATTTTCTGTTCGGGGGGTGGATCGAAGGCTTTATTTCGGCGATGAACAATTACGAACCGAACACTTTTGATGTTCTGCCATGGCAATCGATCGATATCTTTGCCGCAGCTCTCTCTCAGGTTTGTGAAAAACAGCCCGAGATGCCGTTTTACAAGGCCGTGGGTGGGCTCGCCCAGAGCTTTGGAAAGACGCGCGTCAGCGAGTTTTCAAAACGACTTATCCTGGGTGACGAAAGCGGCGTCCGAAGCCCGATTTATGAAGTCGTGCTGAAACGCGTTCAGGCGAAACTGAAAGAAGATGGGCATTATACCAGTACCGTCGATGGCAAATTTGGCCCCGGGACGAGCGGTGCGATCCGGAAATACCAGGAAGCGAATTCGCTGCCGGTAACAGGAATTCCCGATCAGCGCACGCTTGTCCGTATGTTTATCAACGAGACTCAGCCCTAGGCCCTTTTGGATCAGATCGCGGGTGCCGCAATCATCTGAAAGCGATGCGTGCGACAGCCCGTTGCCGCCACTTCGACCCGATCACCCGGCACTAATGGTCCCACGCCGGCAGGGGTTCCCGTGTAGATGATATCCCCTGGCATGAGGCCGAACTGCGCGTTGATCTCTGCTAAAATTTCCGAAGCCGACCAAATCATCGCGCCAATTTTGGTCGATTGCCGGATTTCACCATTCAGGGAAAGCGAAAGTGTTGCCTCGGCGGAAGGCAGCGCACTGCATCTCGTGATCATACCGATTGGTGCCGACCCTGGAAACGCTTTCGCACGTTCCCACGGATGACCGTTTTCCTTGGCTGCGGCTTGCCGGTCGCGACGCGTTAGATCGACGCCAACCGCCGTCCCAAAAAGCGAGGTGCGCCCGAACTGTGATCGATCCTCTTGGGCTGGCCCGAGTGCGAGGCAAAATTCCCCCTCATAGTGCAGGTTTTCGGTATCAGCGGGGAAAGGAACCTTGTCGGACGGTGTGAGGGCTGACGCCGGTTTCATAAAGAAGAACGGTGGTTTTCGGTCATCGCCACCCATCTCGATGCGGTGATCACGATAGTTTTTCGCCACGCAGATTATCCGCCCGACGGGAAAAAGCACATCGCCGCCCTCAACCGGTACCGCCGGATGTGCGGCAGGCGGAAAGACATAGGATGTCATGCGGAAACCCCCAAGCAGGCAATCGATGGACCAGCGGGATGGCCCGACCCTATAAAAACCGACTTACCACATGACGATAGGAACGCGAGACTTTGATATCGGCCCCGCTCTGGAGTTTGAGAAAGCACTCCCCATTGGTATGTGGGTGCAGCGCCTCGACCCGACCGAGGTTGACGATGGTCGACCGATGAACGCGCTGAAACTTCGCGGGATCAAGCCGCCGTTCGAGTGTTTTCATTGTCTCGCGAAGGATATGCGTTTCGCCATCAACATGAATGCACATATAGTCACCCGCCGCGTCGATCCAATCGATATCGTTGGTATCGACGCAAATGATGCGGCCTCGATCTTTGATGTTGATCCGGTGGTCATAGCGTGGCCGCGTTGGCGCGCTTCCAAGCGCATCATCGAGCGGGGCCTTGGTCCCCATGTCCTTGAGCAGCGCAACAAGCTTCTTATTTTGCTGATAAGCACCCTTTTCATGGATGCGGTCGCGCGCGCGATCAATCGCCTGCTTCAGCCGCTCGGTTTCAACGGGTTTGAGCAAATAGTCGAGGGCGTGGTTTTCAAATGCGCTCACCGCATACTGGTCAAACGCGGTCACGAAAATGACCAGAGGCATGTCCTCTCCGACGAGGCTTTGCACCACTTGAAAGCCGTTGAACCCTGGCATTTGAATGTCGAGGAACATCAAATGCGGATGCTCGGCGCGCACAGCCTTGATGGCTTCGCGTCCGTTCTTGCAGGTGCCCGCAATCTCAATGTCGTCAAAGGCCTCGAGCCTGACAGCCAGACCTTCGAGTGCGAGCGGCTCATCATCGACCAGAAGCGTACGTATTTTCGTCATCGAAACAGGGTCTCCTCATCAAAGGTCATGCCAAAACCGAACTGCGGGATCGGCTATTCGGCGATAATCGCGGCGGCCTCAAAGGCGGCGTCGGTTTCAGGCTCCGCTCGCTCAACCTCAGTTTCTAACGGGATGCTGATATATATGCACAGCCCGCTGGGGGTGTTGGGGGCCAGGCGAAACTCGTGAGCGTTGCCGTAAATCTGCTTCAACCGCTCGGATGTATTGCGCAAACCCACACCGCCTTCATGGCTTTCCGGCAGATGTCCATAATCACGAAGGCCCGGCCCCGTATCAGCGATTAAAATCGTGAGTAGATTGCCGCTGATTTCGGCGTTGAGGCTTAGCGTTCCCCCCGCTTCCATAGGGGCAACCGCAAACTTGATTGCATTTTCCACAAGCGGTTGCAGCAACAGCGAAGGCAATGTGGCCTCGCGCGCTTCGTCGGTTACATTGAAATCCAATCGAAGCCGGTCGGCAAAACGTGTTTTCTCTATATCCAGATAGAGTTCAAGCGCATGCAGTTCCTGCGCGAGCGTTACCTTCTGCATCGGCTGGTTGGCAAGCGTATGGCGCAGAAATGCGCTCAGCCGTGTCAGCATAACATTCGCGGTATCGTTTCTTTTCACCAGCACAAGTGTCGAAATGGCGTTGAGCGTGTTGAAAAGAAAATGCGGGTTGAGCTGATACCGGAGCATTTGCAGTTGCGCCTGATGCGCCATTGCTGTGATCGCAAGTAGTCGGTTCTGCTGTGCACGCAATTGGCGATAATAATTGATCCCAAAATAAAGCCCGCTCCATGACAACAGCACATAGGCATCGAAAAGCGCATTTCCGAGAAAAAAATCTTTGCCTTCCAGTGGCCAGTCGCGATCGAAAAACTGTGTGTGCCCCCACACCTCGATCGCTGAAAATACCATTGTCATGATGGTGATCGCGGGAATGCTCAATCCTAGAATCAGCCCGGGGTGGCGACCCCACAACCAACGGTAAAGCGCACGAAGAATAAGCGTGAGGCCAAACCCCGCCAACGTGGCAATAATCGTCGGGTAGGCATAGGTTGCATCACGACCAAAACTCAGACCGTTCAACCAGCGCAGAATGCCATAGGCGGCCCATCCGGCACAGTGAAGCGCCCAGAACAGCTCCGCCTTGTTCATCAGCAACTTGTTCAAACGACCATCGAGATGGTTGGAAAACTGCAAAGGATCTCCTTTCCGGGCGGCCGGATTACGGGTAGCATCGCGAGCGAGCGGTTCGCAGAGGGCGAGTGGCCAGGACATGATCATCTGTTTCATACCCCTCAGCGCTTTCAACTCTCTCCATTAATGACGAGTTTTTGTCCCGGTCGCAATCGTTCGCCGCCGCGAACCACCATGCGGTCGCCTGCCGTAAGAGGTCCGAGCGCTTCGACCCATTCACCATCGCTAACCCCGATTGTTATGACGATCCGCTCTGCTTTATCTTCCCCGCCAACCTTAAAGGCGAAGACTCCTGTACGCCGAATAATCAGCGCATCACGAGGGATAGCAATCACCTCACGCGGTTCGGCATTAGCGAGTTGGACCCGCACCGCGCTGCCGATGATCGCGACATTCGGTGTCGATAATACACGCACCTCAAGCGAGCGGCTCACCTCATCCCCCACGGGAATAATCGCGCGGACCTGAGTGATTTCACTGGTGCCATCATATTCGATACGCACAGGATCGCCGGGCTTCACATAGCGCGCGACACTGAGCGGGGCCTGCGCGCGGATTTCGGTATGGGTCGTATCGACAAGCCGTGCAATTTCGAGCCCTGTGTTGGCAAACTCACCAACCTGAATCAGCCGTTCAACCACCCGCCCGGGAAAAGGTGCACGGATCACGCTGCGCTCAAGCTGTAATTCGCTGCGGGCGAGTGCATTCCTAGCCTGAGCCAATTGCTGTTCGGTTACATCACGGGCGGAAAGTGTTTCATCGAGCCGTTGCGCCGGAGCGTTGTTCCGTGCCGCGAGTTCTTTCATTCGATCATATTGACGGCTTTCGAACCGCAGTTGCGCGGTCAACTGGCGGATAATGCTTTCATTATCCTTGATTTCCAGCTCAATCAGTCTTGCGTCGAGCCTTGCCACCGGGTCCCCTTCAGCAAGGATAGCCCCGGGTTCAGCGCCAAGTTTCAGCCCGATACCCCAGGGAGCGTCATCGCAGTCCTGCCGGAGGCGACCGTGGAAGAGGGAGGTGATGGCCGAGTGGGACGTCGGAGA
>JBCDDR010000216.1:0-4413 GCA_039180205.1 Pseudomonadota bacterium
CCGAAGCACTATTTTCACAATTCTACATATAGTCAAATGCTCTATAAACCCAAAGCAAACTCGCGCATATGTGTATTCTAGCGATCATGTCCCGATCAATGTGACCGTTCAATCGGTCGCGTCGGGTCCATGATTTTGCCAGGGGTCGCCTTGCCCCTCTGGCGTAACCACCCTCGCGATTGAGAGCGCCGTCACCTGCTTGGCGCCCGCCCGGTTCAGCACACGCGCGCACTCGCGCAAGGTTGATCCCGTCGTCCATACGTCGTCGATCAGGAGGATGTGTTTGCCTTTGAAGCGATCGGCTGCCTTTGGCCGTATTCGAAAGGCACCGCTCACATTTCGCTCCCGCCCGGCAGCGGTCAGGCCCTGTTGTACCTTCGTCGGGCGGTGACGTATCAGCCCATCGACCGATAACCGCCAGCCGTTTCGCTTCGCCAATTGTCTTGCAATCAAGAGCGCCTGGTTAAACCGCCGCTTGCGCAGGCGGGCACGGTGAAGCGGTACGGGGAGGCAAATATCAATCGGGGTCGCAAGGGGCCGTTGGGCAAGCGCCATCTGCCCCCATCGTGCGAACAGACCGGCGAGATCGGTGCGGTCGCCATACTTCAGCTGCAACAAAAGCGCGCGGCTCGTATCGGTATAGCGAACCGCAGCAAGACCGGCTGCGAAGGGCGGGGGGTTGCTGTAGCAGGCAGCGCAACGCAGGTGGGCGTCTTCACCCTTCCCGTCTTCATTCGAATGCTCACAATCCGTTTTTTGCGCATAGGTTTCATTGAACGACAGGGGGAATGCACAAAGCTCGCAAAGCGGCGCACTCAAAAACGAAATCGTTTTCCAGCACGAACCACAAAGCCCGTCTTGCGCACCGAGCGCGTCCCCACAGCGCGCGCACCGCGGCGGCAAAAGCGGATAAAGGCTTTGATCGAGAAGATCCGCCGCCCGCGTTCGGACTGCCGAAATCGGTATGTACGAAACGATATTTTTGATGTTGTTTATTCGCATTGCACCCCGCCCATTCGCGCAGTCGAGCCACGCCCCACCCGTTCCCCATGGCCATAGACCTTAGGACATTTCACAAAGCGCGCAAATTCGTCTCTTGGTCTTATCATTCCTCCACAGGCCTTGACGAATTTACAATCCACACCGTAGCAGGGTTAATATGTCTTCGCAGAATTCACCGCCGCCCAAAGGCCCTCAAAGTCTTAAGAATCCGCCTATAAACGGTCCCTTCGATCGCGCGTTGGTGCGTGCGCGGCGGTCGCGCTGGCGCCAAACCGGGCATGAAGCTGATTTTCTCTTTGCCGATATTGTGGGGGGCTTGGAAGATCGCCTGCTTGACGTCAATCGACGCTTTTCCCGCGTTTTAATCATTGGCCAAAGGCCTTCGTTTCGGATGCCGCGTCACCGTCTTGACAGCGGGGCTATGGTCGTCGCCGCTGATATGGCACCGGCGCTGATCCCGGGTGCGGCGAAGCGCGGCGGGAAGCCTGCGCTCGTGTGCGATGAGGAGGCGCTTCCGTTCGCAGGCGCATCGTTTGACCTGGTCGTGTGGGCTGACGGGCTTCACCATACCAACGATGTTCCGGGTGCTCTCGCGCAGATGCGCCGTGCGCTTGTACCTGATGGGTTTTTCATTGCCGCCTTTCCGGGGGGCGATAGCCTTTTGACCTTGCGCGCCGCCTGTCTCCGTGTGGACGCCGGGCGCGGGCAAACGCCGATGCGGCTTCACCCGACAATCGATGTGCGGGATGCGGGGGCACTGTTGCAAAGGGCTGGTTTCAGCTTGCCGGTCGCCGACGTTGATAAACTGGCGCTCAGCTATCAGAGCCCGCTGCGTTTGCTGACGGATCTGCGCGCCATGGGCGAAAGCCTGGCGCTCGCCGCGCGTGCTCCCGGGCTACTCACGCCGCAATGGTGCCAGGCACTCGACATAGCCTACCGCCGCGAAGTTGGCATTGCCGAGGGGCCGGTGCCCGCAACATTTGATATTATCTATGCAAGCGGATGGGCGCCGTCAGCCTCACAGCCCAAACCCCTTCGCAGGGGGAGCGGTACGGTCTCCCTTGCGGACGTTTTGAGCCCCAAAGACGCAGATGAAGGCGAATGATCAGAGTAGGGTCCCGACCCTCGGCTGACCTTGAGCTGACCCTGGGCGCCTAATCTTCGTCCGATGAACGCACCAGTTGCGGGCCTGACGCCTTGTCTTGAGAGCCCTTTGAAAGCCTGGTCAACTGGGCATAGATGGGGCCAGCGTGCGCATCGAATTCCATCTTTGTCTTGCCGGAAAGCAAGAACCCGGTCGGAAGACGCAAACTCATCGGATTGATCCGTTTTTTGCCCTGATACACCTCATAATGGAGATGAGCGCCGGTCACGCGGCCCGTTGCACCCACATACCCGATCGTATCGCCCTGCTTCACACGCTTCCCGGCTTTGATACCGCGCGCATATCGGGACAAATGAGCATAGGCAGTCTTAAATCCGCGCGGGTGGCGAATACGAATATAGTTTCCATAGCTGCCAAAACGGTTGGCGCGCTCGACCACACCGTCGCCTGATGCCATAATGGGCGTGCCGGTAGGGGCGCCAAAATCAACACCATTATGCATCCGCGTAAAGCCAAGCACCGGGTGTTTACGGCTCCCAAATCGCGAGGTGAGGCGTGCCCCATCAATCGGTGTGCGCAGCAATAACCGGCGTGAGCTGGCACCATCGGGGTGGAAATAGTCAGCCCGTCCCGCCCCTTCCCCTTCGCTTGGGGTAAAGCGCACCAGTGTGATTGGTTTCCCGCGCAGGGTCATTTCCGCAGCAATTATATCTCCCTGGCGTGTTTCGGCTTTACCCGATATCGCGTCGACCAGGGTCTCGGTCTCATAAATGACTGCAAATCGATCGCCCGACCAGACTTCGCGCTGAAAATCGATCGCGAACGCATATATTCGCATCAACCTCACGATGGTTTGTGCGCTCAGATCCGCCCGTGCCGCGGAGAGATAAAGGCTATCCCGGATGGTGCCGGCCGCCGCGTCGCGTTTCGTCGTGATCTCAGCCTCATAGGCGCGAGCTTCATACGCTCTGTCGCCATGACCTAACAGCTGCACATATGTATTGAACCCGGTGCGGATATCGAGCGACACAATCTCCGCTCCTGCACCGAGGACCTCGCTCTCCTGCGAGACGAGTTTTAGCTTTTGACCAACCCGCAAACGTCTGGGATCGTACGCCTTCTTGAGTGCGCGGATCGCCAGGTGAGCATCGTTCCGATCGATACCCTGCGACGTCAGCAGATCAATCATCGTTGCACCGGAATGTACCGTGACGACCGTCGTTATCTGCTTAGGCCCCGCTTCGATTGGGGGCGCGGACTCCGTGTCTTTGTCTCCCGGAGCGCGGTTCTCAAGCACGGCTTGATCCCCGGCGGCAGCGTTTTCTGAATGGGGGGCTTCCGCCATTTGCCGCGAGGGGGGATGGCCGCTATCCAGGGCGACGTCTCGAATTATCGGCGTTTCGAGCGTCTGATCCCCCAGCGCAGTCTCCGCGGGCTGATCGCGATTTGCGGCATGCGCCACACTCTCCGGAGACGCGTTTTCGTGCGGCGTCAGGGGGCGGTCGGCTCCAACATACGGCGACCAGCGTCCGATCACCACCAATGCGGTAACCGCAACCATCAAACTCGTAAAACCGACGAGCCATCTCCGGCTGCCAATATCGGCACCCAGATCCGTCACCAACAGGCGCCAAACATCTCTGCCCTGCGCGTGCATACCGACGCGCTGGGTATAATTCTGGTGAGATGGATCGGGGTCAAACACGAAATGGGGGCTCCCTCGGACGCGCCACAAAAACAACTATAAACAGATATCTCGTAAGGAATCTGTGAATCACGATTGGGGGGCTATTGTCAATCGCCCTGAGATGAACCCCGTTCGCCGATATCTGGAAAAGGCCCACTTGAATCATAAGGCCGTTTGGCCCGCTACCCTACAATTAATTTTTTGATGTACGAATGGCGTGGCCCTATCTCTCACAAGGTGTTTTCGCGAGGTGTCTCGCGGCTGGGCTCGACTTCTCGTCGGTTCCCTTCGGTCGTTCGCCTAACGCGGCGGCGCTTTTGAGAAATTTACGTTTTGTGCTTGACGTGGCTGTAGGTCTAATCATATAAGCAAGGCTTCCGCACACAAACAGCGATGGCTCAGCGGCCTCACTTCGCGTCCGCTTCGGTCTTTTGTTGTCTCTGCTGTACGACTTTGACAGCGGAATGTGAGTGGTTCGGCTCTTTGACATTGTTGGTTTTATGGAAGGGAAGTGCAGGCGGTGGTTCTGTTTGGTTAGGCTTTATTTGTCTTGATTGGACGGGATTGATTTTGTTTTGCACTTTCTTGGACGCTGGCTTGATTTTGGTTTGTTTGTGAG
>JBCDDR010000217.1:0-4296 GCA_039180205.1 Pseudomonadota bacterium
GCAACAGCGGTCCCAAAGCCAATCCCTCAGAGCAGGATCGAAGCCGTTCAATTGGGGTGATTCAGTTTGGGCCCGCTGTTGCGGGGCCATCGCGCTTCGTCAGCCAGCGCTATTTTCGGCTGCGCGCGCCTTTGCGGCGGCGTGCGGATCAAATGGTTTTTTCTCCAGCCGTTCGCCACGCCGACCGATATGCTCTTCCCAATCTCCGCTCAGCTCGAACTTAATGGCGCGATAGATTACGAGCAGGATCAGCAGGTGAAAAAACAGAATAACAGCATTATCGATCATCGTTCAGGTCCAGCTTTTTGGCAATCGACGAGGTTCAAATTCCATCATTCCGCCGGGGCGGGCTGAGACCCACCCGCACCAAATGCCGGGTAGGGGGTGAATTTTGGTTTTACATTTTCACTGCCGAGCGATTTTTCGCGTTCGCGGCGTTCGACATTGTTGAGGGAAATCGTCAACATCACCAGGAGATAAAAGAATGATTGGTAGGCGATATTAATAAATGCCCCGCCGGCCGCGTAAACCAAAACCGCGAACATCATATTGCGGGCAAGTTCCGAAAGCCAATAGAGCGTCTCATGGTTCCGGTTTCGCCGGTAAAGTCGCCAAAGCGAAGCTAGCGCGGTGAAAATGATACTGATGTAAATCAATAGCCCGGGAAATCCCTGCTCTCCAAGCACTTCGAAGTAAATGCTATGCGCCGAACGATAGGTTTTTTTGTCGCCACGCTGGAACTGCGAAACATCAAGTTCGCCATTTTCCCGATCGACTTTCGACAATGCCTGGGTTCGGATATTGTTGGTCTTGAAAACCCAGAAACCGCCACCAAGCGGATGGTCTTTGGCATACTGCATGGCCCAGAGCCAGATGATCACCCGACCCGAGGCTGATTTATCTTCCTCATAATTGGTGATCGTCAGCATGCGCTCTTTGTAAGTTTGCGGTGCGAACTGGAAACCGATCACAGCGGTGATAATGACGACTGTCAGCACGCGAAACCGATAGCGGCTCATCATGATCATCGAAAAACCAAGAACCGCGAGCGCGACCAGCCCGGTACGCGCGTATGACCCCACGGTTGTCAGGATCGAGGCTGCAATCAGGCCAAAGAAAAACAGATCGCTGATACGGCCCTTCCAGAGTGTGAGCACACTGAACCGCCGTAGCCATAGGCATAGCGGGATCACCAGAACGGCAACCATTGCCAGGTTCGATGATTCATAGAGGTCACTTCCGCGCCCGCCGATCGCAAGCGCGTTCGATCCGTATGAGAGACCCCCCAGAAGCGCTTTCGCGCCAGCTGACGCCGTCCAAACCGCAACAGATAACACAAGCACGAGGATGAACGCTTCAATCTGAATGCGTGTGCGCACCAGAAAGGTCAGGAAGATACAAAACCCGATCGCCTTGATCGCTTTATCCCATTTGAGCCAGGCATCAGCCGGAAGCTCAGCCCAAAACATCGTCGACATGGTGAAATACAGGACCCAAATACAAAGCAGCCAGAACAGCAGGTTCGGCTTTGGTGGATCCTTTCGGTCAGCAATGAGGTAGGCAAAAAAGGTGAGCGCGCCCGCCATTAACGAAATCGGAAGCGACTGGATAAAGCCCCATCCAAGCTTCTGCGGTGCGACATATTCAATCCACACATAGCCAAGGCCACCGATGTACGGGAAACGGAAGGCGACCGAGAGAAAGACGCCGACAACAAAGATAAGGAACAAACTGCGCATATTTTGCTCGGGTCAAAATCCGTTCTTTGAACTCAAACTGGCAACTTAAACTGGCCGTCTCACCAACATCGGCGGATTGTGGACACGCAGCCGTTACATACTGCGATCATAAATCAAGTTCAAATCAATCCAACATCAATCGCGAAACGCTGACCGTTAGACCGACGACGCTTCGGGCCTGCCCACTACGTAGCAAACAAGCCCTAATTTTGGCTTTATCGGATCATTCGCCGCTTTTTCGTTTGGCCCATAAAGTTTCAAGCCAGGCGACGGTTTGCGTGTTCACCCGCTGCTTCATCGACGGATCGGAGAAAGTATGGTCCGCCTCGTCGAGCCGAAGCACATTTTGAGACTGGACGAGGGATTGCCACTCTGGCCGGGCCTTTACAAAACTTTCGAAGTGTTTCGCGGTCAGGTCGCGCCCACTCAAGATCCAGAAAATATTTCCCTCAAGCTGGGCGGCTCCTTCGCGCATCCGAGCCCGTAAATCCAGTGGTCCTGGATCGAGGGCCTTGCCGTCCGACTTTGACTGATCAAAACGCCCCCCAATTTTTTGTTTGATAACTTGGGCAACACCCGAAACCAGCCCGAGGCCCGCCGATAGCACATTCACATCGCCGCGCAGGACCCGACCCCAAAATGACCATGAGAGTAACCGTGCGCCATAATGGTGTTTGAGGCGTCCCGCGTCCTGGCCATCTTCACCAAGCCAGGGATTGGCCAGAATTGCCCCTGCGATTGGGAGGCTGGAGTCATTCAGCAGCAAAATGGTCGATGCGCCCTCGCACAAGCCCCAAAAGGCGAGATGGGTAAGCTCTGGCACTTCGGCCAAAAATCCACGGGCCGCACTCGATAAAAAGACCTGATGACTGCCAAAACCAACATCTTCCCCCGGGCTATCCCCAAGGCCAGGATAATCAAATCGAAGCGTTGGGAAGCCCGCGGCGGCAGAGGCGTCAGCCAGGTCGATATATTGCCGATGCGCGCCTGATCGGATCTGCGGGCCACCGATTGGGATGACGAGGCCAAGCTTTTTTACGCCTCCTCCACGCCCGGGTTTGTGCAACATTGCCAACATCGGTTCGGTATCTGCACCGATACCGGTTTCAAGCAAAAGGGGGGTCCGTGTGGGCGTCTCCATTATGATCGGCCTGTCAGGCGATGATGATTGACAACCCACGCGACGGTCTCAGCGACCAGCGACGGATTATCTGATGGCTCAGCGTTTTGCCAAAATGCTGGCTCATCAATATGCCGGAACGCGACTGATCGCTCGCTGGATAATAGCGCGTCGGGAAGCGCTTCGCGCACCGGATCAAGAACAAGCAGGGGAAACTGCGGTGGCTGGGGTGTCCTTTTGCCGTTGAACTCCTGATAAAGCGTATCTGACAGCGGATACCCTGCACATTCGAGCCACCCCTCGTCCCGAAGCCTATCGATGAGTGACGAAACGGGGGGCGCAGGTTGCCCACTCTGCGCGGCCCGTTCTTTCAACTGGGCGTGCCTTACACGCAGAAACTGCTTCATATGGAGTGCGCCATCAAGGACAGGTGCCCAGGTAACAGCACCGGAGACAACATCTTTTGCCTGCCAAAGCGTGTCTGCAAACAAAAACCCCGCCCGGATCGTGATCAATGTGATTGTCTGGCCCGCCTGATCGGCCATTTCGCGGGCAACCGCTTTGATTTCTTCAGCCCATCGGGTGAGCGTTGCGGCTCGAAATTCTCCATGGCTTTCCCCCGTTCCCGACAGATCGAAAACTATTGAGGAAATGCCCGCGTGCGCAAGCGCCTCCGCGGTTCGGCTCATCAAATGGCGACTGCGGTTTCGTTCTTCGGCGAAGGGCGGCACAAAAAGGACGGTCGGCGGCAATGCCGGCGTTTTTTGGGGCGCGCGAATGAGAAAATAAAGGTCTTCACCCAGCACACGGCGGAAAGCGTGATTGAACGAAACGCCGTGGGTCAAGATACAGAACTCGTTTTCAGGCGGCCTGCTTCATCTCAATGAATTTACAGAGCGAGCCAAAGGTTTCAAAGGTCTCGGCGGAGATTTCATCATCGTCAATCATCATCTCAAACCGATCTTCGAGCGCGGTGATAACCGTTGCAACCGCCATCGAATCAAGCTCCGCGAGGTTGCCGAGTAGCTCGGTCGATGCCTCTAGATCCTGGGCGCGTGATCCCAGTTGCAGGACGTCTCGCAAAACGACGCGAACTTGCTCTTTTGTTGACATAGACCCTCTCTGACGACACGCGGGCAAACCCGATTGCGTCTTTACCCATAAGCTGTTTACCTCGCGCGGCTTATATAAATGCGATTCGTTTGAGAAAAGCAAAAAAGCGACTGTCGCGATGAAAAAAACCAGTAATCCCAGCAGATAATCAATGGGAAAGCTCAAAGCCACGATTGAGGAACTGGGTTGGTTCGGCTGTTTCGCCTATGGCCTCGACCGGTTTCTGCGCGCCTGCGGCGTCGGCAGCGCGTATGGCTATGTATTTTGTTTCCAACCCGCTGCAAAAATCTCAGAACGCGGTGCGCCGAAGTTGATTGAGTTGGA
>JBCDDR010000218.1:0-4226 GCA_039180205.1 Pseudomonadota bacterium
GTCGCCGACCGGTGTAGAGACCAAACTTCCGCGCCGTGCGATGATCTTTCCGCCGCCGATCTCCTGCCACTTTGCCGGCTCCCAATCCGCACTCGGCGACTTTCTGCCATGTGTTGCATTCGTGAGATCCCTTACGCACGCCTTCATCCGGTTTCGCAACTTACCCTTGCTGGAGCCAATACGGACAAATGCACCCTCGCGGTCCAGGAAGGCGTAAATGCTGTACTCTTCGTCGGCACCAGGTACGTCATCCAGATCAATGTGGAATCCATCGGGATCAGCCCACCAGACGCCGATCATTTTCATGCCGTAATGATTTTGATCTGTCATGGTCTTGGAACTTCCCCTATCCTTGAAACCAAAAAAGACGCTTATGCCCTTACCGATGGTCAGGACCTGGCCAATATCAGGAGTTGACGTTTCCCCTTCCCAGGAAGGGCTTACGTGACGATCAGCTGATCGAGTGGTATGGAATCAGCTTCGTCGGTGCCGATGGCGCGACTGCCCCTATGGTCGCGGTTCGACCATGACCCTTCGGCCGCCAGAATATGGGCACGCGCAAAAAGCTGCTCATAAAACCAGTTGCCTGACTGCGCCAATTCGATCCCTCGACCATGGCCCTTGCGCCCGTGCGAGAAGTTCAGCATTTCGGTTTCCGACGGCCACAGCGAAAGTGTGACCTGCTGAATGAGCGGAACCTCACCCACACCGCGTTTCATCCACGGGCCGTGTTCCTGTTCAAGATCAAGGCTGATCTCTGGTACAGCCCGCCAGAACTCACGAACTTTCGACAGACGGACCTTCGCGCGGGTAATCACCGCGACGGGCTTGTCGAACTGACGTTCAATGGTGGCGTGGAACGGTGCCGCGCCATCCCATGCGCCCCACAAGCGGTAGGGCGCGAGATAGAGCGTGAGAGATTCGGCGGCTCTTTTCCGCATCCGCGCCATAACCGGTGCAGTTGCGACCTGGTGCCTGGCAGTTGCGAGATCGGGCCAGATCGTCAGGCGCGCATAGACGCCCCAATTGGCGCGCGGCACAAAGCCCTCGCCGCTTCCCGTCCCGAAAAGCTTGTAGAATGAGCAGGATCTATTGCGGGCGAGTTGTGGCCGAGCAAAACCCATCTGCGCGAATGCCCAGAGTTTATTGCGCATGCCATCGAAACGATAGAGCGAGAGGGCGACGACATTCTGCTGCGCCGCATCCGCAGCGGAAAGCCCGCCCCGCGAAATCTCAGACGTGTTTGTCGGCTCGTCTTTCGTAGCCTTCAGCGCATGGACGCGGTTTTGCGTATTCATCCGGCCTCAGACCTCCCGCCCGACTTTTATGCGAAAAAGATGAAGCCACCCCCGTCGCACCGCGACGCCTTTCCCGGCACCAGCGGGTTTATCAGGCGACCTGCGATCCGCGCGCAAGCTCGCAGCGGCCCCAGATCTCGCGCAGGCTTTCAATCAAATGATCAATGTCGTCGTCGGTATGAACGGGCGAGGGCGTAATGCGGAGCCGCTCTTCGCCCTTCGGTACCGTTGGATAATTGATTGGCTGAACGTAGATGCCATACTCTTCGAGCAGTATGTCCGAGATCATCTTGCACTTGACCGGATCGCCAACCATGACGGGCACGATATGGCTCGGGTTCGGCAGGTGCGGAATGCCCATGGCTTCGAGCCGCCGACGAACCTTGCCCACATTGCGCTGATGCGCTTCGCGCTCAACCTGACTTTCTTTCAAATGTTGAATCGATGCACGCGCAGCCGCGGCACAGGCAGGCGGCAGAGCTGTGGTAAAGATAAAGCCCGAAGCAAAACTCCGCACGAAATCACACATCGCGGCTGAACCGGTGATGTACCCCCCCACCACGCCAAAGGCCTTGCCCAGGGTACCTTCAATCAACGTGATCCGGTCCATCAGGCCTTCCCGTTCGGCGATACCGCCACCGCGCGGCCCATAAAGCCCAACACCGTGGACTTCGTCGAGATAGGTCATGGCACCAAACTCGTCTGCGACGTCACAAATCTCTTTGATCGGTGCAATGTCGCCGTCCATCGAGTAAACGCTTTCAAACAGAATGATCTTCGGCCGCGCCGGATCGACCTTCGCAAGTTTCTCTCGCAGATCTTCGGGATCATTATGCTTGAAGATATATTTTTCCGCACGGCTGTGGCGCACCCCTTCGATCATCGACGCATGGTTGAGCGCATCCGAGAAGACCACGGCGTTCGGAAGCTTTGACGCAAGCGTGGTGATCGCCGCCCAATTGGAAACATATCCCGATGTGAAGAGCAGCGCATCTTCCTTGCCGTGGAGATCGGCAAGCTCGCGCTCCAGCAAGACGTGTTCGTGCGCTGTGCCGGAGATATTCCTTGTCCCCCCGGACCCGGCGCCGCAGTTGTCTATGGCCGAGTGCATTGCTTTCAACACCTTGGGATGCTGGCCCATGCCGAGATAGTCGTTCGAGCACCAGATGGTGATTGGCCCTTTGCGCCGGGTACCGTGATGCGTCGCCTTCGGGAAAGCACCGCGATGGCGCTCCAGCTCGGCAAAAACCCGGTAGTTGCCGTCATCGTGCAAAGCACCCAGCGCTTCTTTGAAATGATCGTCATAGGTATTCATGGGTGCTTCCTTCCCAGCTGTGAAAACATAATAGATTGCGCCGGTTCCAGTGAACCAACCGCTAATGATGATGGCAAGTTCGACTTCGGTCGTAACTCGCGCGGAGGCTGATAGATCTTCGGTTCAGGTATCGTTTTGGCGGGTGTGTTGGCGGATGCCTGAGCGGGCGTTTTCACCGGCGACGAGACGGCATAGGGCCCAGCCTCCCAAATTCGCCACAAATCGGTTGCCGGGCGCGGCAAAGGCAGGATCAGCAACCAATGCTCAAAAATACCGACGCCAAGAAGGGCCAGCAAAAACCAGAAAAATGTGCGGTTTAAGGCCGGAAAAGGCGCAGCTACCAAACACCAGATCAACGCCACAAAGGCGCCGATCGATAACACCTGCGAGATCGGGAAAAACCAATTCATGGGCCGCTTGCGGAGAAAACTGTGCAGAAAAGGAAGATGGTCGGGCACCCATTCCGCCGAGACGTTGCGAACCCCCAAAAACACATTGAGACGAGCGCTCTGGTGCATCACGGCGAGCACCACAAATACCCAGAGCGCCAACTGGTTGGGCATGCCCCAAGTGAGCGCTGCAATGATGCTGCCAGCAGTCAGGATCGCAATCTCATGATACAGGCTGACCCCGATCGCATGACCGAAATGACGGAGCCCTTTGCATCCCGGCTCGCATGGCTTTGTTCGTGGCCCCGTGACAAATCCGAAATAGAAACCGATTTCGATCCAGCACCAGACCGCCAGGCTCGCGATAAAGCTGGCAAAAAGCGCACCGCCGGACGTCGTTTCCGAGGCCATGCCGATCCCCGCAAATCCCATCGCCATTACCGATGTCGCGACAGCAAACGACCACATAAAGCTCGCTCTCGGTGCGCGGTTGAGCGCAAAGACGAGGCCCGTGGTCGTCCACCAGGCGACGAGTACGAAGCCGATGATGAGGAGCGGGTTGTCGGTCACGATGATCCTTTGGGTTGAAAAGAGCGCCCGAAGACGCCCCAGGCGCGCGTTACCAAGTCGGTTGTAGCCGCACCTTTTCAGGCAGCTTGTTGGTTTTTGTCGGCAGGAAATACATCCGCGCAAAGGTGGCACCTGAAGCGACCGCATAGCCAGCGCGTTTCAGACCTCCAAGGAGTCCGCCCTGCTCGCGAGCACGCGCAATCTTGTCGGACAGCATGCTCAGGCGCTTCAGACCTCGCAAGAAGCGGGGGTCATCAAGATCGAGCTCCACCGGGAAAACCTGACGGCTGATTTCATTGGTGATACGGAAAACTTCCATATCATAATCGGTGGGCGACACATCGAGCGCCTTATGGAAATGCGGGCGGCTATGGTCACGCACGAACATGGTGGCATAAACCGCAAGGCAGAAGAAACGGATCCAGTATTTATTCAGTCCCGACAACAGCTTGGGATCGGCACGCATAACCAGCGCCAGCGCCTCGCCATGGCGGAACTCATCATTGCACCAGTCTTCGAACCAATCGAAAATCGGGTGAAATTTCAGCTGTGGATTTTTCTCGAACAGACGATAGATCGTAATGTATCGCGCATAACCGATCTTTTCGGAAAGATAGGTCGCGTAAAAAATAAACTTCGGCTTGAGTTTTAAAC
>JBCDDR010000219.1:0-4179 GCA_039180205.1 Pseudomonadota bacterium
GACGCTGAAGGCGGCGCGCGGAAAGGGGCTTGGGCGGATGCTGGTGGCGCATATCCTCGACCATGCGCGCAATGAGGGTGCGAAAGAGATTTACCTCTTCACGGTCGGCGCAGAAGGCTTTTTCGAGAGGCTGGGCTTTCGTGTCATCGATCGGGACATGATGCCGCCCGCTATTCAGGCGAGCGACCAGTTCCAGGTCCATTGTGGGGATCGGGCAATCGCGATGGTCCGTCCACTCTGATCAGTGAAGGCGTGCAAACGCACAGGCTTGCCGTCTGTTCAATAGGCGAAATCGCGAAAGATATGGCGGACGTCTTCCCCCCACTCGCGATGATAAAGCGCCAACATGCGGTCTGCGGCATTGTCGCCGCTTTGAACGCTATCCCAAAGCACTTTCAGAAAGCCCTGTTCGCTTTCGCCCATCGAATTTTTCATTGCGCGCCGGCCAAGGCCCTCATCGGAAATCCGAACAACCTCGCGCGCAATTTGATAAAGTGGTGCGCCGCGAAACTCAGCTTTCAAGCCATGTTTGGAAACCTCGGCGCGGAGCGCTTCCTGTTCCTCAACACGCCATGCCGCGATCTGGGCGCTCGCTTTTTGCTGCGCCGGGGGGTCATTGAGCAGCCCGCCCAAAACGGCGGGTAACCCACATAAGCGACTCCAGGGGCCCCCATCGGCACCGCGCATTTCCAAAAAGGTTTTCAGCCGCACCTCGGTAAAGACAGTCGATAAATGGTCTTTCCAGTCCGCCAGCGTTGGTTTTTCGCCGATATGACCCGGCAGCTCACCGCGCAGGAAATCGCGGAACGATCGCCCGGCGACATTCACATACTGGCCATCACGAACGATAAAATACATGGGCACATCGAGCACGTAATCGACGTAGCGTTCAAAACCGAAATCGTCGTCAAACACAAAGGGCACCATGCCCGTGCGATCGTTATCCGTGCGCGTCCAGGCGTGGCTCCTGAGCGAGCTAAAGCCGTTCGGTTTGCCCTCTTTGAAGGGAGAGCTGGCAAATAACGCCGTGGAAATGGGTTGCAATGCCAAGCCGATGCGGAATTTCTCAACCATGTCGGCTTCGGATTCGAAATCAAGATTGACCTGAACCGTACAGGTCCTCAGCATCATGTCGAGGCCCATATCCCCTTTGGTCGGCATATAGGCGCGCATAATGCCATAACGGCCTTTCGGCATAATCGGCACATCTTCGCGCCTCAGTGTGGGGTGAAACCCCATGCCAAGAAAACCGATCTGTAAGTCCTCACCGATTTTGCGAACCTGTTCGAGATGGCTTGACACTTCGTCACAGGTCTCGTGGATTGAGGTGAGTGGTGCCCCCGAAAGCTCGAACTGGCCGCCCGGTTCCAGGCTGATCGAGGCGCCGTTTTGCTTAAGCCCGATAATATTCCCGCTTTCGGTCACCGGTTCCCAGCCAAAGGCTTGCATTTGGTTCAACAGGTCGCGGATCCCGCCGGGCTCATCATAACTGAGCGGCCGCAGATCTTCGGTATGAAAGGCGAATTTCTCGTGCTCGGTACCAATTCGCCAATCGCTGCGCGGTTTCACACCGGTTTCCAGGTGCGCGATCAGGTCGGCTTTCGATTCGAGGATCGAGTTATCGTTCGTGGGCGCAACCATCCTTGGACTCCTCCGCACGGGCCGTAATGGAGCCCCGTTCGCTTGATCGGTAGATGCCGAAACGTTCAGCGCCACCAAACCTTCTACCCGGGTAAATGACACAGAGGGTGAAGACAAGCGGTTTGCACCTTCCTGTGATGTTCGGTACGCTGACCTCGGCGAATAGGCTTCTGAAAAGGGATGTGTACGGCGAGGCCTCGGGAAGGGAAATCAGATGACACGATCAATTGATGACGCATCTTATCAGCCGGTTCCTCTCGATCATGTCGAACGTATCCCGCAGGTTCCGCTCACATTCGAAACCCGAAGTGAAGACGATATGCGCGCCCGTGCCCGCCGCTTCCATGAAGAGATGTCGCTTCGCCGGACGGTTCGAGATTTCGCGCCGGACCCGGTTGATGAGGCGATTATCCGCGAATGTATCGCAACGGCCAACACCGCGCCCTCAGGTGCCAACAAACAGCCGTGGCATTTCGGGGTCATCACCTCAGCCGAGATAAAACGTCAGGTCCGCGAAGCCGCTGAAGACGAAGAACGCCAGTTTTATGCCGGGCTGCATGGCGTCGATTGGGTCGAGGAGGTCGCCAAACTCGGCACCAGCTGGGAAAAGCCGTTCCTCGAGATCGCCCCCTATCTGATCGTGGTGTTTCGCCAATCCTATGGCCTCACGAAAGACGGTTTGAAAGAAAAACACTATTATGTCCCCGAAAGCTGTGGGCTTGCCGCCGGGTTGCTGATCGCCGCACTTCACAATGCCGGTCTGGCGACGTTAACGCATACCCCAAATCCCATGGGATTTCTGCGCGATACGCTCGGCCGGCCAGGGCACGAAAAAGCAATCATGATTGTTGTCACAGGATACCCGGCTGCCCATGCCACAGTCCCGCAAATCTCAAAAAAACCTTTCGACGAGCTAGTGACCTTTTATTGATTTGAACCAGGGAAATCGCTACCTTCTTGGAATGATTCGAAATAACCGAATGAATAAGTCCAAAGCTTCATGGGGAGAGACCGGGCTATGACCGAAGTGCATGCAAATTCAGCGGCGGGGCCACTGTCGCAAATCTACATCAATGAGGTCCCGGTGGATGCGCCCTGGATGTGGTTGGCGGCGGGTTGGCGTGATCTCTGGAAGCGTCCGTTGTTGAGCCTCGGGTACGGTGTATCCTTCTCACTCATTTCGTTTGCAATTGTCTATGCGCTACAATCCGCTGATGCTGCGGCTTTGTCGCTTGCTGCGGCGGGTGGCTTCATGTTGTTGGGCCCGATGCTTGCCGTGGGCCTTTATGAGCTTTCGCGGCGGCTCGAAGCGGGCGAACCGACCCCCGCGGGTGCAATTCTCTTTGTTGCAACCAAATCGCCGACGCAGCTTGGCTATCTCGGCGTCGCGCTCATGGTGGTTTTGCTTTTGTGGATCCGGGTCGCAATGCTGCTTTTCGCGCTTTTCCAGGGCCCCCAGGGGTTTCCCCCGCTTGATGAGTTTATGAGCAGCCTGATCACGACCCAAAACGGGATCGGGTTGCTGGTCACCGGAACGATCATAGGCGGCGGTATGGCGCTCGCGGTGTTTGCGATTTCAGCGGTCGCCGCCCCTTTACTGCTCGACCGCGATATCGACGTGATGTCGGCGATTATTACGTCCATCAAAACATTCAACCAGAATACCGGGGCCATGCTGTTGTGGGCAGCTTTAATCGCCGTTTTCGGGGCTATCGGTCTTGTGACGGCCTTTATCGGCATGATCATTACGTTCCCGCTTTTGGGACATACAACGTGGCACGCCTATCGCGCATTGATCAAAGTTGCGCCAAGCGCGAGCTAATCGTTTTTCGACTGAAATCAGGCCCTGACAGGAAACTGCCAGGGCTTTTTTATGCGGACTTTTCTATGAGGGTCTCTTTTGTCCGTTCACGCCGGTTTGCGCCGGGAAGGGACATCAAGTTCACTCGGTTGGATGATCGTCTTCATCAAAGAGAATTCGTTCGGCTGCGCCGTCAAGGTCGTCATACTGCCCAGACTTGAGCGACCATAGAAAGGCGCCAAGCGCCATCAAACCCAGCAGCAATGCGATGGGTAAAAGGAATAAAAGTGACGTCATGCGGCACGCGCCTGTTGCGCCTCCGAAGGTTCCTGCACGGTTGTTTTCCTTGTATCGAATTTGGCGGCGGCTTGCCGTAACCGAAGCGCATTGACCGTCACCAGAAGCGATGATGACGACATGGCAATGGCAGCGATCAGCGGTGTGACAAACCCGAGGGCCGCCAGCGGTACGGCAATCGCATTGTAGCCGAGCGCCAATGCGAAGTTCTCGATCATTCTGCGCCGTGCCGCCCGCGAGAGCTGAACGGCGTCGCTAACGCCGCGCAAGTGTTCACCCTGAAACACGAGATCCGCAGCATTTTGCGCAACGTCACTTGCCGAGGTTGGCGAAAGCGAAGCGTGCGCCGCTGTGAGGGCGGGGCCATCGTTGAGCCCATCACCAACCATGAGCACGGTTTTCCCGCTGGCGGTCAGCGCTTCGATATGCTCGATTTTCTC
>JBCDDR010000220.1:0-4160 GCA_039180205.1 Pseudomonadota bacterium
CATAAAATCCACTAGAAACAATATTTAAGCGAGTGGTTCTTTGGGCTGAAACAGATGCAGGCAGATCAGCTGAAACGGGATGCATCTGTTTCAGCCGAACCACTGGCCAAGCCGAAATGGGGCTTGGAGATCGATCTGATATTGTGGCTTCGCGGGTTGACGTGATCAGCAGTTTCAAACACTCTGCGCCTTCATCAGTCGATTAGATTTGTGTTGGGGGAAGCAGGCATGAACAGTACGCACATCTGTCAGGCAAGTCGGTCTGCCTATAATTTTCTGATCAGATCCGTCTGCGCCTGCGTGCTCAGCCTGATTGTGATCGAGGCACCGGTTTCTGCAGGCAATCCCGATGACATGCGGCTCGATGGATATCCGTTCAAAAAGGATATTCCATGGGTTGAAGAGGCAATCGGGCATGATCTCGGCGAGATGTCGGTGCGCTATGATGTGATGATGGCGTACCTGCGCAACTTGGCGAAGATATCCGATCGCGTCTCGGTGGAGACGATCGGATACAGTCATGAACGCCGGCCGATCATCATGCTGACCTACACCCATCCCGACAATCGCGCGAAGCTCGAAGCGATGCGCAAGCGTCATCTGCAAGCCGGGATCGGCTCAACGCCGGAAAGCCCGAACAATCAGACGACGACCGATGACCCGCTTGTTCTTTGGATCAATCATGGGGTCCATGGCGATGAGATGAGCGGCATCGACCATGCGATGTTGACGGCCTATCATCTTGTTGCCGCCCAGGGCGATAAGATGGAGCAGTTTTTGAAGGACACGATCGTCCTGCAAATCGCAACGTTTAATCCCGATGGTCATGCGCGCAACGCGACGTGGGTGAACATGCACAAGTCGGTCGCAACGGTGACCGACCCGCAACACAGAGAGCGCAGCACCACATGGCCTGGAGGACGCACAAACCATTATTGGTTTGATCTCAATCGTCAGTGGCTCCTGCTGACCCAGCCGGAATCACTTGCCTGGATGGCGCAATATCAAAAATGGCGGCCGCATGTGGTAATGGATTATCATGAGATGGGGCGCGGTCAGACTTATTATTTTCACCCGGGCGTGGAAAGCCGCACTCACCCCATGGTGTCGGCCGAGACGATGGAACGGCTCGACCAACTGTCGCGCTACACCGCCAAAGCGCTTGATGAAGCAGGTGTCCCCTATTTCACACGCGAGCGGTTCGATAACTTTTATATTGGGAAGGGATCGACCTATCCCGCGGTTTCGGGCGGCGTCGGGATCTTGTTTGAACAGAGCGCGTCAGACGGTATCAAGGTTGAAACCGCGAACGGTATCAATAGCTTCCGACGGAATATTCGCGAACATCATATCACGGCGATCGCGACCTTGCTCGGCGCGCATGATATGGCCGCCGACCTTAAATCCTATCAACGTGCGTTCTTCAAAGAGGTACCCCTATTGGCCAGCGCCGATCCGGTGAAGGCCTATGTGTTTGATGCCGATGGCGATACCGAACGTCTCAATCTCTTTATCGACCTGCTCGATCGCCATGCGATTGAGGCGTATCGTCTTGCGCGAGAACTGACGGTCGACGGCGAGCGGTTCACCAAGGGCGAAGCGGTTATTGTCCCCGCCAATCAACCGCTTTATCGGTTGGTGAAAGGCATCTTCGGTCGCTTTACCGAGTTTGAAGACGATAGCTTCTACGATATTTCGGGGTGGACGCTTTCACTCTCCTACAATCTTCGCGTGGCCGAGGTGGGCGCTCAGCAGTTTTCCTCACGCGCGATGGGTGAACCTGCAAAAGCGTTCGCGACATCCGTCCCTGCCACGTCTGAGGATACCGTTTTCTATGTGATGGAAGCCGGCAGCTATTATCTGCCGCGGGCGACCTATGAATTGCTCGACGCCGGGGTCCGTGCCGGCGTGATGACCAAACCGGTAACAATCGAAACCGCGAACGGTACGCATGACCTCGCCGCAGGCGCAGTGATCATTCCCCGGGCTTCCGCTGGACAGGTCGATAAGGCAAACCTCGATCAGATGGTAACCAAACTTGCCAAACGTGACGGGTTGAAGATACATGCCGCAACCTCGGGACTGACCCCCCAGGGTCCCGACCTCGGCGGGGCGAGCGTAACCGCACTTAAACGACCAGAAATCCTTATGATCGTCGGCGAGAGCGTGTCGTCCTACGCGGCGGGAGAGCTTTGGCATTTACTCGATCACAAGATGCACATGCGCGTTTCCATGGTCGATACACGCCATTTCGATCTCATCGATCCGTGGCGTTATACGCATATCATCATGCCCAATGGGCGATTTTCCACGCTCAGCAAAAATGCCAGGCCTACGCTTGCGCGGTGGGTAGATGACGGCGGCGTCCTGATTGCTGAACGACGCGGCGCGGCGGCGGTGACCGGTTTCGAATGGGGTCTCAAAGCCAAACTCAAGGCGAAGGAAGAGGGCGGCACGCCCGACCGCCAGCCCTTTGGGCAAAAACGCGATGCTCGTGCCAAGCCTTTGTTGCGCGGTGCCGTTTTCCTGAGCGATCTTGATCTCACGCACCCTTTGGCTTTCGGCTATGCGCGGCCCACCCTGCCCAGCCATAAGGATACGCAGGTGATGTTTGCCGCGCACGAAGATCCGTTTGCGACCGTGGCTGCTTATCAGGGCCAGCCACTCGCGTCGGGCTACGCATCGGATAAAAACAAAACACGAATTGCAGGGTCACCGATGGCCATTGCCGAGATCAAGGGACGCGGAAAAGTGATCCTGCTGGCCGACGGCCCCGATTTCCGCGGCACGTGGTTCGGGACCAATCGGCTCCTTTTGAATGCCATTTTGTTCGCGGACGCGATCGAATAGCTGGCACAGCACCCACATGTTCGTTTTGCGATGTTTGCGGCAAACCTGACATTTGGTATCGAGACTTCACCGGAAGTTGTTCGCATCATGCAATCCGATGCAAAATAACGAACGGATATTTCGAACGAGCTATGTCATAACGATTGCGATTGGGGCGGCGAAAATCCCCTGGGGCAAAGGAAAAGGCACATGGCTGTGTTTTCATCCCCCGCTTTTGACGGGCATGAAAAAGTAGCATTCTGGAATGACGAGGCTGCGGGTCTGAGATCGATCATCGCGGTACACTCAACGGCGGCGGGACCGTCAGCCGGGGGGTGTCGTATATGGTCTTATGCAAACGATGCCGATGCTCTGACCGACGTGCTTAGGCTGTCACGCGGGATGAGCTATAAGAATATCATGGCAGGCCTGCGCCTTGGCGGCGGTAAGGCGGTCATTGTGGGTGATAGACAACGGACCAAGACGCCAGCGATGATGCGCTCGTTCGGGCGCTTCGTCGAAAGCCTGGGCGGCCTTTACTATACCGCAGAGGATGTCGGCATGTCTGCTGAAGACATGGAATATGTCGCCGAGGAAACGCGGTATGTGGCCGGGCGTTCCAAGGGGGCAAACGCAAGTGGCGACCCCTCACCCTTTACGGCGCACGGGGTATTCTGCGGAATCGAGGCCGCGCTCGCCCACCGGTTCGGCACACCCGATTGGTCGTCGCGGACGATCGCCATTCAAGGGCTCGGCCATGTTGGGTATCATCTGGCCCGAGAACTTGCTGATCAAGGCGCAAAACTGATCGTCGCAGATATTCATGAGGCAAATGTCGCGCGTGTGGTGAGCGAATGCGGGGCGCGTGCGGTTTCCCCCGACGAAATTATTTCGGTTCGCGCCGATGTGTTTTCGCCCTGCGCACTCGGCGCGGTGGTAAACGAAACCACGATTGCCGCGATCAAGGCAGACATCATTGCGGGAGCCGCAAACAACCAGCTCGCTGAGGACCGGCACGGAGAGATGCTTCGCGCCCGAGACATTCTGTATGTTCCCGACTATGTCATCAATGCGGGGGGGATCATGAATGTCAGCCTCGAGATTGAGGGGCGTTTCGAAAATGCGACAGCTTCCATGCGCTGGGTAGAACATATCGGGGTCACATTGACCGAGCTTTTTGCCCGCGCCGACCGCGAGGCGCGACCTACAAACGTGATTGCGGATGAAATGGCGCGCGAACGCATCGCTGCCGCGAAACGCACCCATGGCTCGGCAAGCGAAGCCGCCGAATAAATTACCGGATAGTCTGATCGCTTTCCGCAGTATAATGC